>JAIRTU010000073.1 GCA_031254735.1 Bacteroidales bacterium
GATCTTTAATTGTCAATCGTTAATGACGCTCTGCCGTTTTGGTGGGGCGTCTTTGTTTTTCCTTGTGTCTTCTTTGTGAGGAAAAATTACGAATGACGAATTACGGTGCAATTGTCTGAACGGTGATTCTGTCTGAACTGTGATTTATATGATTAATGTGATTTGTGTGATTATTTTTAATGAACACTTTTCTAAGGACGCCAAGTATTACCTTTGTTGACTGCCACACCTTACCTTTATCGACTGTCGAATATTCCCTTTATCGACTGTCGAATATTCCCTTTATCGACCGTCGAATATTCCCTTTATCGACTGTCGAATATTCCCTTTATCGACTGTCGAATATTCCTTTTATCGACTGTCGAATATTCCCTTTATCGACTGTCGAATATTTTCTGTTATAAAAAGACACCGGTAAGGAGTGGGAGGACACTCCAAGGTAAGGCGCGGCAGGCACGCAAGGTAATGCGTGGCAGGCACGCAAGGTAATGCGTGGCAGGCACGCAAGGTAATGCGTGGCAGGCACGCAAGGTAATGCGCGGCAGGCACGCAAGGTAATGCGCGGCAGGCACGCAAGGTAATGCGCGGCAGGCACGCCAAAACATTGCCCTTAACCTGCCCCTAAATCCCCTAAAGGGGACTTTTTTGCTGTACTTTTCGCCGTAGGCAATACATATTAATAGAAATTGACAACCGGATAATTTCATAAACATCGTAGATGTTTCATAATCATAATAATCTCATTAATCCCATAAATCCCAGTTTAGACAATTGCGTCACTAACAATTGACCATTAAAAAATCCCCAAGAAGGGGATTAATTCGTCAAAGTATTTTCTCTTTGCAGGAGACGCTTTATCGCTTAATGATTTTTTCCACTTTTATTATTTGATTGTCTTTCCTGATTTGCAAGAAATACAATCCTGCGGAAACAGTATTTACATTGAATAATACCGATTGGTCGGTTACATGTTGCGAGTTCAGCATTTTTCCCGCCACATCATACAATAGAATATCTACACTGCCAAAGAGTTCCTGTTCAAACAGGATATTTACATTATCTGTTGCGGGATTGGGATACACTTTAATGGTGTTTTTCAACGGCAGCGACGCCATGCTGTTGACGTCTGTCAAGATGAGTAAACTGTCTTTCCTTTCTCTGCCGCAATTGTCGAAAACCTTTACAAAGAGCTTTCCTGTCGCATTTTCTTCAATAGACACATCTACCGAAGTACCGCTGTTGTCGCCAATTATCAACCATGGATTTTCTACTTCCCACTCGTATGCAACCGCATTATCCACAGGGTTGATCGAGTAAGTATATGTGCCAAATTCCGCAATGAGCGATTCTCCCCTGATATTTTCCATCGCACCCAACGCATTGCAATAACGGATAGATAACGAAACGGTTTGTGTGTGATCAACGCTGTCTGAATCGAACGCTTTCACCGACAGAATGCCCGAACCTGTATCCGATATGTTCAACGAGATTTGATTTCCCTCTCCGATGATCTCCCATTGGTTATCACCGGCAATTTCCCAAAGATAAGAACCGGCATTTGTTACAGGAAACACACGATAGGTGTAATTTCCAAATTGGTCAACAAACATATCGCCTTGAATGTCGTCTATCTCGCCCAACATGGTTGGAGACGTTTCTAAACGTATGGAATCTTTGGAATAACATACTCTATTGGAATGAACGGCATACATATACAACGTTGCACTTCCGGTATCTCGAACATGAACGGCAACCTGTCTGTCTTGCTCCGATCCCTCTATCGCCCAGCCGCTGTTGCTTCCCTCCAACTGCCAAAAATAATAAGCAGCGTTTGGCACTTGGTCGACAGTATAAATATGTACGCCTGCCTCTTCGATCAAGGTATTTCCTGTTATATTTCCCACAGGGTCAGGACTGTCGTATATTTCCAAATGCAGCACAACAAGGCTGTCTCCGCCCAACGCCGAAGTGAAAAGATGTTCATATCTTCCGCTTTCGGTGTAAACAGTGTTGTTGTAGGTAAAAGAACCGCATGCCGCCGTATCTATTTCTAAAAGCGTGATAAAATTATCTCCTACGGCTGCACTAAAATTAAACGCAGGTTTGGAATAATACGCCGCATTGTACATTGCACCATTGCCGTAATCGACCGTGTCTGTCGCATACCGAATACCCATATCTTCCATGAGGAAAGAATTATAACCGTAAGCGTCCCACATAACTTCGGCTTTGGGATAAAGATTGTAATCCCACGTCCGCACGTCTAAACGGTTCATGTTTATGGTCTCGGACACGAGGGTGTTCGGATAGGTCAATGTCAGTTTTGAAATGGTATCATCTACATTATAATCATAGCCCGGAATATATTTCATCAACACGCCGGTAACCGAACCCGGTTCAACCTCAAACCCTTCGTTGGGAATGCCGCAGGAAATAATTTTCCCGCTGATAAAACCGGGTGGAACAACAATGCTGTCGGCAGGCGATAGAATATAATCGACAACCAAACAGTTTTGTGCCTTGGGTTTTGTGGCATAACCGCCTTTTGGGTGGATAGGATTGCTGTATTCCACAACAGGAGACAATCCGTGTCGATAATTGTTCTGGAAAAGAAAAGCAAGCGTATAATATTCATCGGGATTAACTCCCGGATAATACAAATCGTGCGAGAAAATATAAAAACGCAAAGTGTCGGGACTTGCAGGATTGTAATTGGCAATACGATAGTCGATAACCGTAGTTATGGTATCTATTTTGTAGCCGTAATATGTATTCTCCGTTGAAAAAAGACCGTCTACTCTATTGGAGTCGAAACTTTTGGAATAAGGATCAAAGATAAACCCCGTTGCAGCAAAATTGACCTGCTCGGAGTTTAGCGAAGATAAATTGGTGTATTCCAAAAAAGAAAATGCCAACGAATCGGGAAATAAACGAATAGAACCACCAATTTTTACATTATTATTTATCTCCAAATAAGCAAAAGACAAATTGGAAACAAGTACAGGTTGAGAATAATTCACATTGCCTTTATGAGCCGGTTTTTTATGTTTGGCAACATGTTGATTGTTTTCTTTCTTTATCAGGGAGGCGTCTATTCGCTCATTCGCCGGTTGTTTGGAGGAAACAACAACATCTCTCAAACCATTATATTGTTGAGCATTTACGCAGAAAACAGCACTCAACAGGATCAGCAAGACAGGTATTTTTTTCATTTTAGTATTTATTTATTTCTAAATTTGTTTATAGACAGATAACTGCAAATGTGTTCTCTTTATTATATCGCACAGCATGTTTATTCATTTATCCGTCTGTCCATTTCCTGAGCAATATACGAAGCAACATCATCGGCGTAGCTGTTCATGCCAAACCCTGCATCGTATCCCAATTCTTTGGCAAGTTCATAGGTAATACGCGGTCCTCCGCAGATAAGTATTATTTTATCGCGCAGCCCTTCGGCTTCCAACATCTCTACCAATTCGGTCATGTTTTTGATGTGAACATCTTTTTGCGTTACCGTTTGAGAAACCAACAGTGCATCGGCGTTTATCTCAATGGCTTTTGCAATAAAATCTTCGTTAGAAACCTGACTGCCCATGTTGAGTGCTTCAAACATTTCGTAACGTTCCAAGCCGTAATGTCCCGCATAACCTTTCATATTCATAATCGCATCGATGCCAACGGTATGAGCGTCAGTTCCGGTGCTTGCCCCGACAATGACGATTTTCCGTCCGATATGTTCTTTTATGTATGCGTCTGTTTCTTTCATGTCCATAACCGTAGATTCTACTTTGGGAACATGAATAGCCGTATAATCCACCGTATGAACACTTGATCCGTAACAGTTGAAAAACGTAAATCCGTTGGTCAATTGTTTATAATAAACCACTTGCGGATTTTCAAACCCCATTTTTCTAAGCAATTGCTTGGCAGCTTCCACCGCTTCGTCGTTGCAGGGAAGAGGGAGTGTGAAACTGATTTGTGTTTTTCCGTCGTTCATGGTGTCGCCGTAGGGCTTTACCTTTTTCAGGTTTAAGTTTTGATCAAAATCGCGTTGTTCTGTTGAATATAATCCGCTGCTCATTATTGTTTTCCTCCTTTCATGATAGATATAAACGGGTTGAAATAATTTTCTGTTTTTGCCACTACGCCCGACAGACCTTTTCCGCCTGTTTTCGAGCGTTTAATATCGGCGAAGATACCTTTTTCCAAAGCGTTGAAAAGTCCTTCTTTTTCTATGTTGCTCAACAACAGAAACGCTTCGTCCAACACGAATTGCGCCCTCTTGCGTATGATGCCATTTTCTTTAAATTCTACTTCGTCGCCTATGTTTTTCATATTATTAAAAATATATTTAGCATTTTCGATAGCCAAATATCTGTCGGACATAAAAGGCGTGTGAACAGCCTCCGTAATCATTCCCAACAGTTGAAGTCCTTGTCCTGTCCAGATGGCGATCTCGTTGAACAAAGCATTTTGAATTTGTCCTTTAAAAATATTTCCTGTCATAAATTTGGTAGGCGGCATATATTTCAGCGGAGAGCGAGGGAAAATTTCGCGGGTCATTTGTGCCTGTGCCAACTCGTACAAGAATCCGTTTTCCAAGTCGGGATTCATCTCAAAAGCATGTCCCAAGCCCATTTGTTCTTCGGGCATTCCGGCAAGCAACGCCAACTGTTCGTTGATCAAATCCGAAGCCAACACCGTATGAGCCTGTTCAAACGCATCGGCGGTGGTCAAATAATTATCTTCTCCGGTATTGATAATCACGCCTGCAAACCCATTGATTATACGCGAAAAATATTGGTCAACAATGGTTCGCTGCGGGTTGATGTCTCTAAACAAAATTCCGTACAGCGCATCGTTGAGCATCACGTCCAGACGTTCCAACGCACCCATTGCGGCAATTTCGGGCATGCACAACCCCGAACAATAATTGCACAGACGAATATATCTGCCGATTTCTTCGCCCACTTCGTCCAAAGCCTTACGCATGATGCGGAAATTTTCCTGCGTGGCAAACGTGCCGCCAAAGCCTTCGGTGGTAGCACCGTAAGGAACATAATCCAACAAACTCTGCCCTGTGGTTCGGATTACGGCGATAATATCAGCACCCTGCCTTGCCGCCGCCTGAGCCTGAATCACATCTTCGTAAATATTTCCTGTGGCAACAATCACATACAGATACGGCTTCGAGCCTTCGCCGATGGTGGACAGATATTCGTTTCGCCGCTGTACATTTGCCTTTATTTTATCGATGGCAGCCTCTGCCAACGGCTTGACAGCTTCCACAATCTGTTGGCTCGACCGGATATTTATATGAGTAATATCCAAGGCTTCGCCTGCTATTTTTTCGGCAATCTGTTGCGGTTGCAACCCGAGTTCCAACATGGCATTGCCCAAATAGAAAAGCACCCCCCGACTGAGAAGTCCTTTTTCGTGTAAATGTTCCACTACCACATTGGGCAACGGCACTTCGTTTGCATCAACGCCGTCTATGCCGATCAAACGGCAGAGCGTTCTTTCAACGGCAACCGTTGTGTACTTGTCTACAAACTCCTGCACGTCCAACGCTATATTGCGGGCTACCTGCTTTGCTTCATTCACTTTCTTGAAATCAAGCCCTAACTTGCTATTTGTCATTCTTATGTCTGATTATTTTTTTTAATTATTTTTTCCTTTACCCTCGAAAGCGTGCAAATTTACATAAAAAACTTGGACGCACCGCCGAAACCACCGACTAAATTTCATTTTGGGCGATACAAACTACGCTCATGTTACCGGCTAATGACGCATTCCCTTTTGTCTGAACTGTGATTTATGGGATTAATGGGATTTTTGGGATTAGGCTTTTCTGTTATGTTTGTGCGTAACTAACCACTTGTCCACTCGTCCACTAACCACTGACCACTAACAACTAACCACTATTAATATCTCCCGCAGGGGAAATAATAATAATAGTTAATGACGACAGACGAAACAGCAACGTGGAAAGGTTTCCACGCCTGCTGGAAAAGTTTCCACGCCTGCTGGAAAAGTTTCCGGGCATGCTGGAAAAGTTTCCGGGCATGCTGGAAAAGTTTCCGGGCATGCTGGAAAAGTTTCCGGGCATGCTAAAAATGTTTCCGAGCATGCTAAGAATGTTTCCATGCCTGCTAGAAAGGTTTCCGGGCATGCTAAATGATTAATCACGTATTGCCGAAACGGAAACGCACAATCCCATTAATCTTATTAATCATATAAATCTCAGTCCCAGCAATT
>JAIRTU010000078.1 GCA_031254735.1 Bacteroidales bacterium
AAAAAACAAATCAACCGTTCCGTAAAAAATATTGTAAGACATGAATAAAAAGGTAAAAATCATATCTCTAATCGTTATCGGGGTTCTTATTTTGGGTATTGTGTTATATCCCACCGTCAAAGAACACTTTTTCAATCCGTTGAACAAATCGCCTTTATCGGCAGGGATTTTTTCTGCGGGAAGCAAACCGTTGAGTGTAAATGCCATGGTTTTAAATCACAGTACGCTCGAAGATGTTTTCCGTACAAAAGGTATCCTCATTCCCGACGAAGAAGTGAGTCTTTCGTTTGAAACAACAGGAAAAATCACCTATATTTATTTCAAAGAAGGTTCGTTTGTCAAGAAAGGCGAGTTGCTGGCAAAGATGAACGACAAACCTTTACAGGCAGAATTGAAGAAGTTGGAAGCACAAATCCCGCTGGCACAAGACCGCGTTGCCCGCCAGAAGTCGTTGTTGGAAAAAGATGCGGTAAGTCAGGAGTCGTACGAATCGGTAGTTACCGACTTGGATAAACTCAATGCCGACATCGAGTTGGTTAAAGCCCGCATCGAACAAACCGAACTCCGCGCTCCTTTCGATGGGCAGATAGGCTTGCGTATGGTCAGCGAAGGGACATTTGCCTCGCTGACAACCATTGTTTCCACCCTGACAAAGCTCACTCCGTTGAAGATAGAATTTTCGGTGAACGAGCGTCAGGCGGAAGATATTAAACAGGGTACTGCTCTGGATTTTACCGTCGGCAACGATATGCTCACCCAATACAAAGCAACGGTATATGCGGTGGAATCTCGTTTGGACGAGCAGACACTTTCTTTGAAAGCAAGAGCCATCTATCCCAACACACGAGGCGAACTCAAACCGGGGCATTCGGTGGATATTGCCATAAAACTGCAAGAATACGGCAACGCTTTGGTTGTTCCCGCAATAGCCGTTATTGCAGAGCTTGGGCGGGACATTGTTTATCTGCACAAAGACGGCAAAGCACAGCGAGCCGTTATCAAAAAAGGCATGCGGACGGCTTCTTCCGTACAGGTGTTGAGCGGACTGAACTACGGCGATACGCTTATCACAAGCGGCGTAATGCAATTGAGAGACGGTATGACGGTTGTTTTGAATAATTTACAATAGAAAAAATCATCATGACACTTTCGGAAATAAGTATTAAACGACCTGTATTGTCAACCGTTTTTGTGTTGATAATCTTTCTTTTGGGATTTATAGGATATTCTTATCTGGGTGTGCGAGAATATCCCAATGTAGACAATCCGATTATCACGGTAACAACCACATATCCGGGTGCAAATGCAGATGTTATCGAAAAACAGTTGACCGAGCCTTTGGAACAAAACATCAACGGAATACCCGGCATACGTTCTCTTTCCAGCAGCAGCAGTCAGGGAATGTCGCGTATCACGATAGAGTTTGAGTTGAGTATCGATTTGGAAACCGCCGCCAACGATGTGCGAGACAAGGTTTCGAGGGCACAACGCTATCTTCCGCGCGATTGCGATCCGCCTACCGTTTCCAAAGCCGACGCCGACGCAAGTCCTATCATGCAGATAACCGTAGAAAGTCAGAAACGATCGCTGTTGGAATTGAGCGAAATAGCCGATTTGACGGTGAAAGAACGTTTGCAGACCATTCAGAATGTGAGTGCGGTTGAGATTTGGGGAGAAAACAGGTACGCGATGCGTCTGTGGCTCGACCCGGTGCGAATGGCGGCTTACGGCGTTACTCCTTTGGATATTAAAAATGTAATCGATCGAGAAAACTTGGAATTGCCTTCGGGAAGTATCGAGGGCGATAATATGGAATTGAGCATTCGTACATTGGGATTGATGGAAAGCCCCGAAGAGTTTAACAATCTGGTTATAAAAGAAGACGGCTTCCGCATTGTCCGTTTCCGCGACGTCGGCACTGCCGAATTGGATACGGAAGACCGAAAAAATATACTGATGCGCAACGGAACACCCATGGTGAGTGTGGTGGTTATTCCGCAGCCGGGTGCTAACCAGATAGAGATTTCCGACGAAGTGCAAACTCGTTTGGGACAAATGAAAAAAGACCTTCCCGAAGACGTCCGGCTTGATATTGCGTTCGACAACACCCGGTTTATCAGGGCATCGATTCATGAAGTGGAAGAAACGATATATATTGCTTTTTTGCTTGTTATCATCATCATCTTTTTGTTTCTGCGCGATTGGCGTGTTACTTTGGTGCCTGTGATTGTCATTCCTGTTTCGTTGGTGGGATCGTTTTTCATCATGTATGCCGCCGGTTTTTCGATCAATGTACTTTCTATGTTGGCGGTAGTGTTGGCGGTGGGATTGGTGGTAGACGACGCCATTGTGATGACAGAAAATATTTATCAAAAAATGGAAAACGGCATGTCGCCCCGAAAAGCGGGCATTGAAGGCTCGAAAGAGATATTTTTTGCGGTTGTTTCTACCACCATTACGTTGGTTGCCGTCTTTTTTCCTATCATCTTTTTGCAGGGAATGACAGGACGACTTTTCACCGAATTTAGTATTGTCGTTTCGGGTGCTGTACTCATTTCTGCCTTTGTCGCATTGACTTTCACGCCCATGCTCGCCACCAAACTGTTGAAAAGAAGAGAAAAACAAAATTGGTTTTACCGCAAAACAGAACCTTTTTTCGAGTGGTTAAATGCTGTTTACGAAAAAGGATTGCATGCTTTTTTGAGAAGAAAATGGATCACCTTTCCCATTATCGGAATAACATTGATATTGATAGTGATTTTGTGGCAAGCTATCCCTTCGGAGATGGCGCCTTTGGAAGACCGTTCCGAAATTCAAATCCGCATGTCCGCACCGGAGGGTGCAACGTATGAATATCTGCGAGATTACACCGAAAGAGTATCGCATGTAGCCGATTCCATTGTTCCTTTCCGCGTGTCGAACATCACCATGGTGCGAAACAGTTGGGGTTTTGTTCGGGTGATGCTTCCCGATATAAAAGACCGCAAAAAAAGTCAAATGGAGATAGCCGCCGAGCTGTCGAACGCCTTGCGGAACGAAACGGCAGCCAGAGCTTTTGTGCAACAACAGTCTACTTTTGGCGGACGCCGAACAAGCATGCCCATACAGTATGTGTTGCAGGCTTCCGGCATTGCGAAGTTGGAGGAATTTATTCCGACGTTTATGTTGAAAGTGAATGAAAGTCCGCTGTTTCAAATGGCAGATGTGAACCTGAAATTCACCAAGCCCGAAACGCATATCATCATCGACCGAGACAAAGCCGCTTTGTTGGGCGTAAGCACGTATGATGTTGGACAAACGCTTCAATATGCGTTGAGCGGGCAGCGAATGGGATATTTTTATATGAATGGTAAACAGTATCAGATTTTGGGAGAAATCAACCGCCAACAGCGAAACACCCCGCTGGACTTGCGGACAATCTATATCAAAAACAAATACAGCGATATGATTCAGTTGGACAATTTGGTGGAATTGGAAGAGACGGTAGCACCTCCGCAACTGTATCGGTACAACCGTTTCAACTCGGCGACCATTTCGGCAGGATTAGCACCGGGGGTAACCATAGGAAAAGGATTGGACGAAATGGACAAAATCGCAAAAGAGACCTTAGACGAGACATTCCGCACCGCTCTCTCCGGCGATTCCAAAGATTACCGCGAAAGTTCTTCCAGCTTGATGTTTGCCTTTATTCTGGCGCTGATTTTGATATTCTTGATTTTGGCGGCTCAATTTGAAAGCTTCAAAGATCCTCTTGTGATCATGTTCACCGTTCCTTTGGCGGTGGCGGGGGCTTTGGTGTTTATGTATTTCAAAGGTGTTACGATGAATATTTTCAGTCAGATAGGCATTATCATGTTGATAGGGTTGGTTGCCAAAAACGGCATTCTGATTGTCGAGTTTGCCAATCAACGGCAAGAAGCGGGGATCAGCAAGGCGAAAGCGATCAAAGAATCTGCCATACAACGCTTGCGACCTATCCTCATGACCAGCTTTTCGACCATATTGGGATTGATACCGCTTGCATTAGCCGCCGCCGAAGGTGCTAACGGACGTATTGCCATGGGAATTGCCGTTATTGGCGGTTTGTTGGTTTCTACGTTTCTCACCTTGTTTGTAGTTCCGGCAATGTACTCTTACATCTCGACAGACAGAGAAAACAGAGACAGAAAACGGAAGAGTGAGCATAGTGATTAGTGGTAAGTGATAAGTGGTTAATGCCGCTCGTCCGACACGGCAAAGCGTAATGTTCGGGCAGTCTTCGGCTGCCGCACAAGATCAACATTTTTCAAGTAACATTGAGCTCCTAACGGAGTTCGGGTTGGGGTGTTGCATTCTTCACCCCGAGCTACGGCTGCGGCTTCGCCTTGCAAGGGGTTATCCAAATTGAAGTCCTGTCGGACTTCTCTTGCTGTCTGAACTATGATTCATGTAATGAAAACCAAATCTTTGAGGTTTCAAAAACCTCAAAGGTTTAACCTGCACTCCCGAGACGAAAAAGCGTTATTATTCACTATTCACTATTCACTATTCGTTATTCGTTACTCGCTGTTTCTTAACCAAATCGTAACACATTCTTAACGGTAATGTTATATGTGCCTTTTACTTTTGTCGCTGAATATAACGTTCATGATAGAGACAAAAGTAATAAACTTTTATTACGGTGAGTTCCACGCATTGAAAAACATCAGCATGACGGTGGACGTCAACACGGTAACGGCACTTATAGGACCTTCGGGCTGCGGAAAATCTACTTTCCTGCGGCTCTTCAACCGGATGAACGACCTGATCGACAACACCACGCTGACAGGCGAATGCCTTATCGACGGCGAAAACATTTACAG
>JAIRTU010000158.1 GCA_031254735.1 Bacteroidales bacterium
CCTTCTATATTTTTCCCCGGAAAAACACAGTACTCCGAAGAAGAAAAACCAAAAGATTTGGAGATAGAAGTGCTGGTCAATTCGATAAATCCGTTCAATTGGATCAAAGTCGGCAGAAGAATAGCAAAAGAAAAGCCCGATATATTAATTTTCAGATATTGGACGCCTTTTATGTCTCCCTGCTTTGGAACAATTGCCCGCATAGTGAAGAAAAACAGGCACACTCAAATTATTTCCATTGTCGACAATATGATTCCTCACGAACGGCATTTTTATGATGCATGGTTGACAAAATATTTTGTTAAACCTGTGGACGCATATCTTGCCATGTCGAAATCGGTTTATAACGATATTGATTTGTTCGATCCAAAGAAACCAAAAAAACTGACGGTTCACCCATTGTACGACAATTTTGGGAAACCTTTAAGCAGAGAAGAAGCCTTAACGAAATTGAATCTTCCGCAGGAAAATATGTATTTTCTGTTTTTCGGGTTCATTCGAGCGTATAAAGGCTTGGACTTATTGTTGGAAGCATTTGCAGACAAACGCCTGCGGCAATTTTCGGTTAAGTTGATTGTGGCAGGAGAATTTTACGAAGATGAAAAGCCGTATTTGCGGATAATAGAAAAAAATGCTTTGCAAGATGATGTTATTCTGCATACGGTATTTATCCCGAACGAAGAGGTAAAGAACTATTTCTGTGCTGCCGATTTGATAGTTCAACCGTACAGAAATGCAACACAGAGCGGCGTTACCCAGATAGGTTATCATTTTGAAAAACCGATGCTGGTAACCGACGTCGGAGGATTGGCAGAAACCATTCCCAACGGAAAAGTGGGTTATGTGGTTGAGCCAACCGGCAAAGATATTGCCGATGCGTTGGTGGACTTTCTGGAACAAAAGCCGAATTTCTCTTTGGGAATCAAAGAGGAAAAAGGAAAATACAGTTGGGATAAACTGATATTGACCATAAAATCTTTAAATGAGAAAACAATATTGAAATAATTAAATTTTTTGTATGAAAATTCAAAGTAAAGCCCCTTTGAGGTTAGGATTGGCAGGTGGCGGAACAGATGTTTCTCCGTATTCGGATTTATATGGCGGCGCTATTTTAAATGCGACTATCAGCCTGTACGCTTACACAACCATTATTCCTCGAAATGACGGAAAAATAATTTTCCGGTTGGAAGACAGAAAAGAAACTTTCAGCTACAATTCGGCAGAACAGCTGCCAATAGACGGAAATATCGATTTATTGAAATCCATATACAACCGTATCGTCAAAGAGTTTCATTTAGAACCTTTATCTTTTGAAATATCAACTTATGTCGATGCACCGGCAGGATCGGGATTGGGAACATCTTCCACTTTGGTGGTTTCTGTTTTGGGTGCTTTTGCCGAATGGCTTTCTTTGCCGTTGGGAGAATACGATTTGGCTTTTTTGGCATATTCCATAGAAAGAGAAGACATGGCTATGGCAGGCGGAAAACAGGATCAGTATGCGGCGGCTTTCGGGGGATTTAACTATATGGAATTTTACGACAAAAACAAAGTAATTATCAACCCTTTGAGAATAAAAGATAAAATTGTTAATGAACTTTCTCGAAATATTATTTTGTATTATACCGAAACAAACAGAGAATCGTCCAACATTATCAAAGAACAGCAAAAGAATGTAAAAGAAAAAAACGAACGTTCAATTGAGGCGATGCACAAGTTGAAAGAGCAGGCTGTTTTGATGAAAGAAGCTCTTTTGAAAGAAAATCTGGACGAGATAGGACATATTTTACACTATGGGTGGCAGTTTAAAAAACAAATGGCGTCGGGCATTTCGACCAACCTGTTTGAAGAACTGTACGAAGCAGGAATAAACGCCGGCGCAAGCGGCGGAAAAATATCGGGTGCAGGCGGCGGCGGTTTCATTTTCTTTTATTGTCCGTTAAATACAAGATATAATGTGGTGAATGTTCTTCAACAGTTTGGGGGTTCGGTTCGACGTTTTGAATTTACAAATACAGGATTAGAAACATGGACAATTCGATAAAATTGAATGAATGTGTGGTTTTGGCAGGCGGACAGGGAACGCGATTGCAATCGGTTGTCCATGATATTCCCAAGCCAATGGCAGATATTAACGGAAAACCTTTTCTGGAATATTTGTTGCATTTTCTTCATCTTCAAAAATGTTGTCATTGTGTTCTTTCTGTCGGGTATAAACATGAGATTATAAAAGCATATTTCGGAAATAAATATCGGAATATAGACTTGGATTATGCTATTGAAAACGAACCTTTGGGTACAGGCGGCGGAATAAAACACAGTCTTCCTTTTATTTCTCAAAATGATTTTTTCCTGTTGAATGGCGACAGCTTCTTTGACGTGAATTTGGAAAAACTGTCCGAGTTTCATTTTCAAAACAATGCAGCGATAACACTTTCGGTAAAAGAGATGTCTCATGTGGACAGATATGGCACTTTGAATATCGACAACAACAGGATCGTTCGCTTTAATGAGAAAATGCCTGTTGAAAAAGGATATATCAATGCGGGGGTGTATGTTGTTGCTAAAAATGTCTTTGACGAAAAGTACGTAGAAAAAGAAAGGTTTTCGTTTGAAAAAGATATTTTGGAAGCCCACATACATAATTTGCCGTTTTACGCCTTTGTTTCCACCGGATATTTTGTTGATATTGGCATTCCCGAAGATTATCGGAAGGCGCAATCGGCGTTGAAAGAAATCAGATAGACCATTTTAAATGTTTATGCCAAAAGATGTAATTTTGCGTTGTCACCAAAAATAAAAATCAATGGAAAAAGAAAAATACAGTTGGGATAAACTGATATTGACCATAAAATCTTTAAGTGAAAAATAAAAAAAGAAATAAATAATGCCAAAAAAAGTAGCACTCATTACAGGAATTACCGGGCAGGACGGTTCTTTTCTTGCCGAATTTTTGTTGGAAAAGAATTACGAAGTACACGGAACACTTCGCCGGAGTTCCGGCTTCAACACAGGACGTATAGAGCATCTCTATTTTGAACAGTGGATAGAAGACACGAAACAAAAGCGTAACATCAATCTTCACTACGGCGATATGACCGATTCGTCTTCTTTGGTTCGTATCATTCAACAGATACAGCCGGACGAAGTGTATAATCTCGCGGCTCAGTCGCATGTGAAAGTGTCGTTTGAAGTCCCCGAATACACGGCAGAAAGCGACGCTTTGGGAACATTGCGTATATTGGAGGCTATCCGCATATTGGGTCTGGAAAAGAAGACTCGTATCTATCAGGCGTCCACATCGGAGTTGTACGGATTGGTGCAGCAAGTGCCTCAATCGGAGACCACGCCTTTTTATCCGCGTTCGCCTTACGGTGTTGCCAAGTTGTATGCTTTCTGGATTACGAAAAACTATCGCGAAGCATACGGCATGTATGCCGCCAACGGAATTTTGTTCAACCACGAAAGCGAACGAAGAGGAGAGACCTTTGTTACCCGAAAGATCACGCTGGCAGTTGCCCGCATTGCTCATAATTTGCAGAAGAAATTGTATTTGGGCAATTTGGACGCCTTGCGCGATTGGGGCTATGCTCGCGATTATGTGGAATGTATGTGGTTGATACTTCAACAGGAAAAAGCCGAAGATTTTGTAATTGCCACAGGAAAAATGCACTCGGTGAGAGAATTTTGCACATTGGCATTTCAAGAAGCGGGCATAAACCTTCGCTGGGAGGGAAAAGGCGTGGACGAAAAAGGGATAAACACCCAAACAGGCGAAGTCTTGGTTGAGGTAGACCCCAATTATTTCCGTCCCACAGAAGTGGAACAGCTCTTGGGAAATCCCGCCAAAGCAAACACGCTGCTGGGGTGGAATCCGACAAAGACCTCTTTTGAAGAACTGATAAAAATTATGGTAAAACATGATTTGAAATATGTATTAACCGAAAATAAAAGGGTGTAATGGATAAACAAGCAAAAATATATGTGGCAGGACATACCGGATTGGTAGGGTCTTCCATTATGCGATGTCTGGCGAGAAACGGATACGAAAACATTCTCACGCGAGAAATTAATGCCTTGGATTTGCGCAATCAGCAGGCGGTAGAAGATTTTTTCGCGGCAGAAAAACCGCAATATGTCTTTTTGGCGGCGGCTAAGGTGGGCGGAATTTTGGCAAACAATACGTTTCCCGCAGCATTTATTTATGATAATTTGTTGATAGAAGCCAATATTATTCATTCGGCGTACCAAAACGGTGTGAAGAAGTTGTTGTTTTTGGGGAGTTCCTGTATTTATCCCAAAATGGCGGCTCAACCCATCAAAGAAGAATATCTGTTGAGCGGACGCCTCGAACCCACCAACGAAGCTTATGCTGTTGCCAAGATTGCGGGAATAGCCTTGTGCAAGTTTTACCGTCAGCAATACGGCTGTAATTTTATTTCTGCCATGCCGACCAATCTGTACGGAATAAATGATAATTTCGATTTAAATTCTTCTCATGTACTTCCTGCGTTGATTCGCAAATTTCACGAGGCGAAAGTAAACAATCTGTCCGAAGTGGTACTCTGGGGAACAGGAAACCCCATGCGTGAATTTCTGTATGTGGACGATTTGGCAGACGCCTTACTGTTTTTGATGTTGAATTACAACGAAGAATCGCATATCAATGTCGGAACGGGAGAAGATATTCGCATTGGCGATTTGGCATTGTTGATCAAAGAAATTGTCGGATTTAAGGGAGATATTATCCACGACCTCACCAAACCCGATGGCACTCCCCGCAAACTGCTCGACGTTACCCGACTGCACAAATCAGGCTTTAAACACCAAACAAGCCTGAAAGAAGGAATTACCAAAGTGTACACATGGTACCT
>JAIRTU010000268.1 GCA_031254735.1 Bacteroidales bacterium
CCTACACCCAACAACGAAAGGACAAACATCACCGCAACCAACCCGCCCGACACTATGGCAAACCATTTTTTACTTTTTTTATAAAGGAAAAAAAGCAAAACAATATATAAAATGGTCAGGATAAAATAATCTACCTGAAACTTGCCGATAATAACAGTAGGGACAAACTGTACGCTGAACGACGCAAACAACGCCGACAAGACAACAATAAGCAATATCTTTAACAATTGCCGTATCGCTTGTCTTGGTTGCTTCGGTTGTATGTTTCGATGTTGTTCCACAAGAATACTGTTTACAGGATTTACAAAAGTACTGTTTTTTTAAAACGAAAGATTAAAAAAAATGTTTTCCGGTTCTCTTTTTTTTATTTTTTTCCGCTGTCCTCCCATGATATAGGTTGACAAAAAAAGTGTTGAAAACTTTTAAAAAGGAGGAAGAATAAATGGACAAACGAGACGTTTCTTTTGTGCGTGCGGGATTAAACCTTTGAGGTTTTTGAAACCTCAAAGGTTTGGTTTTCATCACATTAACAATAGGAATCACAGGTTGAACACCGGAAAAGGCAGCCGGAGGCTGCTTGGATAATTCGGCTCAGGCAGAGCCTAAGCCGAACGAGAGAAGTCCGAAGGACTTCAATTTGGATAACCTCGTGCAAGGCGAATCCCGGCTCGGGGTAAAGAACGCAACACCTCAACCGGAACTCCGCCGGGAGTTCAATGTTACTCGAAAACACCACCAAACCTTAGATGTTTTAAAAATCTCAAAGGGTTAAATATATTTTTAATTATCCAATAATCAATCAATTACAAAATTAACACAATAAAACGACCTGCTTATTCGTTTTATATAGATCGGGGGATCGGTTTTTTGATTTTTTCCATGCAAATAAAAAAACAAGTAATCAAACAAATAAAAAGCAATACATTTGCAAAACGAAAAACGAGGTAAAAAGCAAGGTCATTGACAGAAGTATTTCTAATTGCATGATGAGGGCATTTTGGAATTAAAATAATCACCGTTCCGACAACGAAAAAAGGACTCCTGAAAGAGAGTCCTCAATGAAAAAAATATGAAAAAATATAAAAAAAAATGATTACGCTTTTATTTTCCTTTGATGGCGGCTTGTGTCGCAGCCAAACGTGCTACCGGCACGCGGAAAGGGGAACAGGAAACATAATTAAATCCGTTTCTATAGAAAAACTCGATAGAAGCAGGGTCTCCGCCGTGTTCGCCGCAAACGCCGATTTTCAGATCAGACCGCGTAGAACGTCCTTTCTTCACTCCCATTTCTACCAACTGACCCACACCAACCTGATCCAAAGTGTTGAAAGGATCGGCAGGAATGATTTTTTGTTCGGTATATTCGCTGACAATAGCGTTCACATCGTCGCGAGAGAAACCGAAAGTCATTTGTGTTAAGTCATTTGTTCCGAAAGAAAAGAATTGAGCCACTTCCGCAATTTGGTCTGCCACCAATGTAGCACGCGGAATTTCTATCATCGTTCCGTAGAGATAATCTATTTTCAAACCGAATTTGGTTTCCACCTCTTTTTGAACTTCGTCGGCGATGCGTTTTTGATGTTTCAACTCATTGATATTGATTGTCAGAGGAACCATTATCTCTAATTTTGGATTTTTCCCTTCTTTGATCAATTCTGCCGTAGCTTCAAAGAGTGCATGAAATTGGGTACGAGTAACTTCTGGATACACAATTCCCAGACGAACACCGCGCAATCCCATCATCGGATTTACTTCGTGCAGTGCATCTATGCGTTTTTTGATCTGCTCGAACGATATTCCTTTTTCTTCTGCCAATTCGCGTTGTTTGTCTTCGGTTTGAGGAACAAATTCGTGCAAAGGAGGATCCATTAAACGGAAAGTCAAGGGTTTGCCGTCCATCACTGCCAATGTTCCTTTTGCCGTTGCCTTGATAAAAGGTTCTAATTCGTTGAGAGCAGACACACGTTCTCGAACAGTATCAGCCAAAATCATATTACGCAATTTCGCCAAAGGTTCTTCGCTGTTTTTTCCGTAAAACATGTGTTCGATACGGAACAGTCCAATTCCTTCCGCCCCGAAGTCGATCGCATTTTTAGCGTCTTCGGGAGTATCGGCATTGGTACGAACGCCCATGGTGCGGTATTTATCAACAATCTTCATAAACTCTTGAAAACGGGGATTTTCCGTAGCATCAATCATCTGTATTTCTTGATCGTAAACCCAGCCTCTTGTTCCGTTCAAACTCAAAATATCTCCTTCGTTATGGATTTTTCCATCAATGGAAATTTGATTTTTCTCCAAATCGATATGAATGGCTTCACAACCGACAATGCAGCATTTTCCCCAACCGCGAGCCACCAAAGCAGCGTGAGAAGTCATTCCGCCGCGAGCCGTTAAAATACCGTCGGCAGCACGCATTCCTTCCACATCTTCGGGATTGGTTTCTTCTCTTACCAAAATATTTTTAATACCTGCTTTATGATACTCCATTGCTTTTTCGCTTGTTAAAGCAATCTTTCCGATAGCACCGCCGGGACCTGCCGGAAGACCTTTTGCAATAACGGTATGTCTTTTCTCGTCTTTCGTATCTAAAATAGGGTGAAGCAATTCGTCCAATTGTTCAGGCGAAATACGCATAATGGCTTCTTTTTCGTCTATCCATTTTTCGTGCAACATGTCCAACGCCATATTCAAAGCGGCAACGCCTGTACGTTTTCCCACACGACATTGCAACATATATAATATTCCTTCCTGAATGGTAAATTCAATATCCAGCATGTCGCGATAATGTTTTTCCAATGTCAGGCGGATAGTGTCCAACTCTTTGTATGTGGCGGGCATAAGTTCCTGCATGGAAGCCAAATGTTTGTTTTGTTCGTTTTTGGTGGCGTCGTTCAGCGGGCTGGGCGTGCGGATACCCGCAACAACATCTTCGCCTTGAGCATTGATAAGCCATTCGCCGTAAAATTGATTTTCTCCTGTGGCAGGATTACGTGTAAAGGCAACACCGGTAGCAGAGCTGTCGCCCATGTTTCCGAAAACCATTGCCTGAACGTTTACTGCTGTTCCCCACTCGTCGGGAATGCCCTCGATACGACGATACGAAATGGCTTTTTGTCCGTTCCAACTTTTGAAAACGGCTTTTATTCCTCCTTCCAACTGCGACTTTGCATCATCGGGAAATTCAGTTCCCAACACTTCTTTTATCTTGGCTTTGAAACTGTTTGCCAATTCCAACAATTCATCGGCTTTGATGTCGGTATCCGATTTATAGCCTTTGGCATGCTTGAACGCATCCAACATTTCGTCCAGGATTTTGCGGATTCCTTTTCCGTCTTTCGGTTCGATGCCTTCGGCTTTTTCCATTACCACATCGGCATACATCATAATCAGACGACGATACGAATCGTATACAAAACGCGGATTGTTGGTTTTTTTGATAAGTCCCGGAATGGTTTTGGAACTCAACCCGATATTCAATACCGTATCCATCATTCCCGGCATGGAACTTCTCGCTCCCGAACGGCAAGACAACAGCAAAGGGTTTTCGGCGTCATCGTATTTCAAGCCCATTACGCTTTCTACTTTCTTCATTCCGTCCCACACTTCGGGCATCACAGATACCGGCAATTGGCAATTGTTGGCATAATAAGCGGTACAACATTCGGTGGTGATAGTCAAGCCGGCGGGAACAGGCAGTTCCAAAAGGCACATCTCTGCAAGATTAGCACCTTTTCCGCCCAGCAAATTTTTCATGTCGGCTTTGCCTTCGGCTGTCTTTCCGCCAAAGGTATAAACATACTTTACATTACTCATCGTTAAAAATTTATTTTGTTTTACTTCTAAAAATCAAGAATTGCAAAAGTACAAAAAAATAATATGGAATGCAAGTGATTTGATAAATAAACCAACCCCAAAGCGAAAAAACAGTGAATAATAACGCTTTTCGTTATGGCATTTCCTATTGTTGGAATGGGGATTATTGTCTGAACTGTGATTTATGAGATTATTGTGATTATGCGTTGACGTTTCGGGAGTGCGTAATCAATCACTAACAACTTACCACGAACCACTATTAAAGGATTTTCTTCTTTTGTGTGAGTATCAGTCCGAGAATGACAATAAAGACGCCTGCCAATTTCAGCGGCGTAAGCGGTTCGCCCAAGAGGATAAACGATGTGGCTGCCGTGAAAACAGGAATGAGATTGGTGAACACGTTCGAGCGGGCAACGCCTATCTTTCGTACACTCATCGAATAAAAAACAAATGCCAGCGAAGAAGAAAATACAGAAAGCACCACAATGCTAAACCACACCTCCACCTGCGGACTGAACATAGAAACCGTCTCCGCATGACTGTAATCGGGAGTTTGCCCAAAGATAAAATATGCAGGCAGAAAATACAACACCCCAAACGCATTCTGCGAAGCAATCAACCAGACAGGGTGAACATTGGACGCTAATCGGTTGAGCAATATCCCATATCCCACCGCCGAAAAGACCGCTATCAACAAAAACAACAGCCCGATTGGGTCAACGTCGATTTCCATGTTTTTTCCTGTTATCGTCAAAACAAGTCCCGAAAGAGAGATAAATATTCCCAAAAAATTAATCCACGTGAGTGTCGCATGAAAGAAACACCGCATCACAATGGCGGTAAACACAGGAATAGTCGCAACCACCAACGACGTTACCACAGGACTTACCCGCTGCAAGCCATACGTCTCGCCGATGAAATAGATGAAAGGTTCAAAAAACGCAAGCAACGCCATCCATTTGAATGTGGAAAACGAGACCTTTTCTTTTCGGAAGAATATCGCTATCACCGTCCATAACATTACCGCCGAAATAATCAGTCGGAACAGGATAATGGAGATTGGGTCTAATGATTGTAAAACAATGCTTGTAAACACGTATGACGTTCCCCAAAGCATCATGGAACACGTTAAAAGGATATAGGTAGATGTTCGACTTGTTTTATTTTGCATTCGTTGATTGTTTATTCGCTGCGAGAGGCATGTTTATTTACGTCCGAAGTCTGCGGGTATTTCTCCCCATGCCTGCGTTTGCCATTTAAGAATTTCGTTTGTATAGGTGTTGGTCTGTAACCATTTTTCTGCTCTTGCAATCAAGTCGAACAAGACTTGGTTGTGAGCGGTCTTTTCTAATTTAGTGCCTGCTTTTTTGGCTTTCACCCACTTCATGGCGTTTACGCTGTCGGAGTAAACAGGAACGGTAATGTTCTGCTGTTTGCACAACGCCAAAGCATGAACCAGCGCCAAAAACTCCATGACGTTGTTTGTTCCGTCCATAAAGGGACCTTTTTTAAACAGCAGCGTTTTGGTTTCGGCGTCTACGCCCTGATATTCTGCCAAACGTGTTTTTCCGCTGCAAGCGCCGTCAACAGCGATGCTTGGAAACACAGGATAGCCGTACAAGCCGTCCATAATCATCTTTATCGGGTGATCGCGTTTGACAAGATGTTGTTCGCTGCCCTGTTCAAAGGCGAGTGTTGCCATTTCCAAATTGGGAAACGCCTTGTATTTGGGCGATGAAAAACCCTCTACCTGCTTCTTACAGGCTTCCCACGTGTCGAAAACGCCCGGTTGAAAGCCGTTCCATACAACATAATATTTCTTCTTTGTCATGCTTGTTTATCGTTCTTGTAATATATTATTTTATCGCCCGAACAGTCTTCTGTTTTGTACGGCATAAAAGGGAAACGCGGCGATTCCAATCCCGACCCGAAACAGGTATTTCCTTTCAAAATGCGGGCTTCGTCCCAAAGATTTAAATCGATCAACTGCTGCAAGGTACGCTGCCCGCCTTCCACCATCAGAGACTGTATTTTCATGGTATAGAGTTTCCACATCATTTCTTGCCAAAAATTGGTTTTGTCTGTCTTGCAAAAATAAATGTTTTCCTGCTGTTCTTCTTTTTCTGTATTAAAAATAATCGAAGGCTGCGAACGATCGAACAGATGAAAATGAGGTGCTATGCTTTTCGACAGAAAGGTAACTCTTGTCGGATTTTTCCCTGCGTAATAACGGATATTCAACATCGGGTCGTCATAAAGAACGGTGTTTGCACCCACAAACACGGCGTCTTCCGCTGCCCGCCACTTGTGGACTCTGTACCGAAGATGTTCGTTGGTAATCCAATAATCTTCTCTGTTTTCTGCCCCTCGACCATTGCAATCCAAGAAACCGTCCAATGTTTCCGCCCATTTCAAGATAATAAAAGGACGCTGTTGTTGATGAAAACAGAAAAAGCGTTTATTCAATGCTTTGGCTTCTTCTTCCCCGATGCCGACCTCTACTTTGCAGCCTGCGTGCCGCAGTTTTTCTATTCCGTTTCCGCTCACTTTCGGGTTAGGGTCTTGAACCGCCACCACCGCATGCGGAATATTGTATTGAGCAATCAAATCGGCACAGGGAGGCGTTTTCCCGAAGTGCGAACAGGGTTCAAGCGTAACATACAGGGTACTTTCGGCGAGCCGTTCTTTCTCTTCGACCGAGTGGATAGCGTTCACCTCCGCATGAGGCTTTCCGTATTGCGTGTGATAGCCTTCTCCGATAATTTCTCCTTTGTAAACAATCACACAACCCACCATAGGGTTGGGCGACGTATGCAATTGTCCGTGTTTTGCCAACGCCAACGCCCGCTGCATGTAATATAAATGTGTTTGTGTATTATCCAAAGCCATGAAAATTTGTTCTATGATTATTTTGAATAGAAAATAAACTTACGCCTGCAAAAGTACACTTTTTC
>JAIRTU010000281.1 GCA_031254735.1 Bacteroidales bacterium
CATGACCCTTTCTTCCACCATGTTTTACACAGGAACAGACCCTTACACCGAAAAGAAAGTATATTGCCCCACCAACCTGTCGGAAAAGAAAAAACAAAATCAATATTTCTTCAGAAAAAAATAATTGTAAAGAATGAGTAACAACTATTGTGCGTGTCTCATCGCTAACTGAACACTCCCGAAAGATACTTTTGGGTTAGTTCCTGTTGTGGATTGTCGAATACTTTTTTCGCATCGCCCTGTTCGATGATTTCTCCCAAATACATAAACACAACATGGTCGGCAATGCGCATCGCCTGACTCAAAGTGTGAGTAACCATAACAATGGTATAATCTTTTTTCAGTTCGACAAAAAGTTCTTCAATAATCTTGCTCGAAATAGGGTCTAACGCACTTGTTGCTTCATCGGCGAGTATAAATTGAGGCTCTACCGCCAAAGAACGAGCCAGACACAAACGCTGTTGCTGTCCGATAGAAAGCCTTGCAGCAGGCGTACGCAGACGGTCTTTCACCTCGTCCCACAAGCCGGTGGCACGCAGGTAATGTTCCACCACCATTTTCAGCTTTCGCGGCATGCGGATACCGTGAATGCGGCAGCCGTAGGCAATATTATCGAAAATAGACATCGGCAAGGGGCAGGGACGTTGCGATACCAGCCCTATCTTACGCCTCAACTCGGTAATGTCGGCGTCGCTGTGAAGAATATCTTCTCCGTTGATAAGAACTTTGCCGTTTGCTTTTGCATGTTCCACCGATTCTATCAGTCGGTTGAGTGTTTTCAACAGGGTAGATTTTCCACAGCCCGAAGGACCAATAATACAGGTGATTTTCTTTTCGGGAATTTTCAGGTTTACGTCTTTGAGAATATGATTATTTTTAATAAAGACATTCAAATTTTCCACTGTCAGTTTGCCGGCTTCGTCCCGCACAAATTTGTGATCGGGTTTAAACATGCGAGCCTGTCGCCGAACAGCGCTTCCTTCTTTCCAAATACGATACTTGGTATACAGTTTATTTATGGTTTCTTTCAGACTCATTTCAATTTATTTTTAGAAAATTTATTGGTAAAATATCGTCCCAATATACTAAGGATTAAAATAATAACAGTCAACACCAAAGCGGCGGCGTATGCCCTGTCTTGCACTTCGGCAATGGGGCTGCTCAGCTGGAAAAAGACCGCCAACGGCAATGTTGCCGCCGGTTGCGACAAAGAAGCAGGAATGCTGTCGGTGTAGCCTGCCGTAAACATCACCGAAGCCGCATCGCCGATTGCTCTTCCGATAGAAAGCAGGGTGGCGGTGGCGATACCTGGAGCTATCTGTTTGATCACCACTCGAATAGTTTCCACTCGCGTAGCTCCCAAAGAATAGGTCGCATCCAAAATGTCGCGGGGAAATTCGCGTGCCACCTCGTCCATGGAACGAATGAAAATAGGGATAATCAACAGGGTGATAACAATAATTCCACCCAACAGCGATGTTTTCAATCCCAACATAATCATAATGGTAAAGCCAAACGCCCCATACACAATCGACGGAACGCCAAACAACACATCGTAACTCAAACGGGAGATGTAAGCGATTTTCGAGCGTTTTTTTAAATAAATATTCAGATAGAAAACCACCGGAATACTGATTATCAATCCCAACACGGTAGAAGCACCCACTATCATCAACGAGCCGGCAATGGCATTCAAAAAGCCGCCCTCTTTGCCGATATAAAACCCGCCGCCGGGAAGTTTGGAAATCATATCCCAACTCATTGCACTCCACCCGCGGGCAAAAATAGTATAGACAATGCTCAGCACCAAGCCGACAACCAAAAACATCGCCAAATACATCAATACTTTAAAAATTTTTTCTTCCAAAAACTTCATCACATAAATTTTTTCTCAATCCGATACAAAATCATTCGAGATATTACATTAAAAAACAACACCACGACAAACAATATCAATGCGGCAAACATCAATGCCGCCTCGTACATGGGCAACGATAACATTTCGCCGTAATTGTTTGCGATCAATGCAGGTATGGGATAACAGCTCTCGAACAGCGACTGCGGAACGGTGGGCAAATTGCCGCAAACCATCAGCACCGCAATTGTTTCTCCCAACGCCCGCGATACCGCCAAAACCACCGCCGCCAGTGTTCCGGGAAGCGTTCGCCAGACAATCACTCGTTTGGTTGTCTGCCAACGGGTAGCTCCCAACGAAAGCGACGTTTCTCGCAACTCGTTGGGGACAGAAGAATACAATTCTACCATAAGACTTACCAACAAAGGCAAAATCATTATTCCCAACACTATTCCTCCTGCCAAAGTGGTATATCCTGTGGAATAATCCACAAAAAAAGGCGACAGTTTGTCGGCTATCCATGGCACCACCACCAACGTTCCCCACACTCCGTAAATCACCGAAGGAAGAGCCGCCAAGATGTCTAATGCCGGAAAAACATATTTCTTGACAAAAGGACGAGCATATTCCGTCAGGAAGACAGCCGTTAAGATAGCCACCGGAAACGCCAGCGTAATGGCTATCAAAGTTACCCAAACCGTTCCCATGACAAAAGG
>JAIRTU010000290.1 GCA_031254735.1 Bacteroidales bacterium
GGCAAACGTTTCTTTCGTGGTTGCTCGATTTATTTGTTCTGCTTTTTTTTATTATAATATGCCGATAGATATGAAAAATAGTCGTGGTTCATAACAACGGATATCCGCAATATTAAATCGGTGTTTAAATGCTTCTCTTTAAGTATTCCATATAAGCGACTCGGACTGTACCCAAGCTGGTCTGCGAGCCATTTTTTTGAGCGTCCTTCCGACTTCATCCTGTCTGAAATTATCTCTCCAATAAAAAAACCATCGTTTTTATCCTCCAATATTTGCCTTCTTTCTTTCATTTTCTATGTGTTACAGTTTGTTCTTACTATATAAATAACCTTTCCGAGAAAAGTTTTCAATTCTTAAAATAAAGATCATGCAATCGGTTTAAGAAAACACATCTCTCGCAAAACAAATGCAAAAGTACTAATTTTTTTTATTGGAAAAAGAAATTGAATGTAATTTTTTTCGTATTATTATATCTATTTGATTTACATAATGTTAATATTGTTTTAGACCTGTTTTTTTGAAAAAATACACGAAAATATGTAATAAAAAACGAGGGAAATAGATGAAAAAAACAAAATAAAACCTCTTCATCTGCAAAACTGTTTGAGCATAATCGGCATATTATTGTCCGAACAATCTTGCAAAAAAATATTTTTCTGTTTTTTGGTTTTGTATAAAAATTTGTGTTATCTTTGCAGCGTGTTATACAATTAATACACTAAGTCGTTTTAAAAAATATACGGAGTGCAAAACAATTTCATGATAAAGTTACAGAAAGTACATAAAACCTACACGGGCGCTTCTCCTTTGCATGTGTTAAAAGGAATAGATTTGACCATAGAGCAGGGCGAGATGATTTCCATTATGGGAGCGTCCGGTTCGGGGAAGTCTACGCTGCTGAACATTATCGGCATCTTAGATTCGTACGACGAGGGCGAATATTATTTGAACAATATCTTGATAAAAAATCCCGCCGAAAGCGTGGCGGCAGGCTATCGCAACAGCATGATTGGATTTGTTTTTCAGTCGTTTAATCTCATTTCTTACAAAACGGCATTAGAGAATGTGGCCTTGCCGCTGTATTATCAAAATATTTCCCGAAAAAAACGCAATCTCTTGGCTTTGGAATATTTAGACCGAATGGGATTGAAAGATTGGGCAAATTATTTTCCCAACCAAATGAGCGGCGGACAAAAACAGCGTGTCGCCATTGCAAGAGCCTTGATAACCAAACCCAAAGTAATTCTTGCCGACGAACCGACAGGTGCTTTGGACAGCAAAACATCGGTAGAGATGATCGATCTGTTCAAAGATGTGAACAGAGAGGGCTTGACCGTTGTGATTGTTACCCACGAACAAATGGTTGCAGACGCCACACAACGCATTATACAAATCAGTGACGGAATAATTGAACGGTAAAAAATGAAAATAGAAATCTTCAACGAAATATTTGAATCGCTGAAAAGGAACAAACTGCGTACCCTTTTAACAGGATTTTCCATTGCTTGGGGAATTTTTATTTTGATGATTTTGCTCGCTTCCGGCAACGGATTGAAAAATGGAGTTATCTCCAATTTTGAGGGTTCTGCTGTCAATACGGTAACGTTGGAAGCCTATTATACTTCGTTGCCCTACGAAGGATATGCCTCCGGACGAAAAATCAGAATGGACAAAACTGACCTTGCTTTGTTGGAAAATGCTTTCAGCGAAACCGATAATGTTATGCCTGTTTATCAGTTGGGATACAAGGAATGTTACAATAAAAACAAAGAAATCTCCGGCGATCTGTTGGCGGTAATGCCTCGTTATTTTGCCGTTGAAAATATAAAAATGAAATACGGTCGTCCGCTCAACAACTTGGATATACAGCAAAAACGCAAAGTGATAGTGTTGGGAAACAATTCGGCAAATTTGCTTTTCGGAAAAGAAGATGCGGTGGGCGAAACGCTTATCATTGATGATATTATGTATACGGTGGTGGGCGTTTGTTTCGATAAACAACTCAGTTGGAGAGTGCCTTTTTATCTTCCTTTAACCACAGGATTGTCGGTGTATATTACAGACGACAGATTGCAGGAAATACAACTGACCACCAAAAATCTGACCACCAAACAGGCAAACGAAGATTTTGACAATCGACTTCGTTTGCGTTTCAGTAAAAAATATCATTACGATTCCAAAGATTATACGGCTATTTTTATTTCAAACAGGCTGTTGGATTATTTGCAAACGATGAGTGTTTTTTCTGCCTTGAATATGTTTTTATGGATAATAGGAATAGGAATATTGGTTTCGGGCATTGTAGGCGTAAGCAATATTACGCTGATAACCGTAAAAGAACGAACCAAAGAATTTGGCATTCGTAAAGCTCTGGGTGCAAAACCCTCGTCGGTGATACGTCTTGTCATTGCCGAATCGCTTATTATTACCGGATTTTTTGGATACATCGGATTGCTGGCGGGCATGATAGTTACCGAAATTGTCAGCAAAACCATAGACTCAATGGACAGGACAGGAAGTATAGATATGGTTATTTTTCAAGATGCGACTATCGATTTCGGCATAGCGGCGTCGGCAACGGTGGTGATGATAATGGCAGGATTGCTCGCGGGCTATTTCCCCGCACGAAAGGCGGTCGCCATAAAACCGATAGAAGCATTGCGATATGAATAATGAATAAAGAACAACACCAATGTTTGATATAGACAAATACAAAGAAATATGGCAGACCATTTCCCGCAACAAACTGCGGAGTTTCCTCACCGGATTTGGCGTGGCGTTGGGGATATTGCTCTTTGTGGTTATTTATGGCGTAGGAAATGGATTGCAGACAGGATTTCGCGATACTTTTGGAGAGGTTGCCTTCAATTCGATATTTTTTATCCCTGTCCGTACCACTCAGGAATACAAAGGGTTCAACGCCGGCAGAACATGGACAATGGACAGTGATGATTTGACGTCGCTGAAAAACAATATTCCCGAAATAGAATACATCGCTACCATGGTTTCTCAATGGAATACAACCATTTCCAACAAAGACAAATCGGGGACGTACTTTTCTAAGGGAGTGAATATCGATTATTCAAAAATAGATGTTATTCCTATTTTGCAGGGCAGAAATTTCAACCTGTTGGATATGCAGGAAAAACGAAAAGTATGTGTCATCGGGAAACGTGTTTATGAAGAACTGTTTGAAAAAGACGAAGACCCTATTGGCAAACAGATTACGGCAAACGGCATTTATTACAATGTGATTGGCGTTGCCGACGCTACGGGAATAAACCTTTTCGGAGCTGTAAGCCAATCGATGTTTGTTCCGTTGACAACCATGCAACAAATAACAAACAGCGGAAAAAACATTGATATGATTACCTTCTCGGTCTATCCCAATGTCAATATCAAAGAGGTGGAAGCGAAGGCAAAAAATCTGTTGAGAAAAAAACACCAAATTTCTCCAACCGACGATGGTGCAATTTTAACGCTCTCGTTGGAAGAAATTTTTACCATGTACAACAATTTATTTATCGGAATAAAAATATTGGTTTGGATAGTGGGCATGGGTTCTCTTTTTGCCGGTGCTGTCGGGATAAGTAATATCATGCTGGTATCTATTCGGGAACGAACCAAAGAAATCGGCATTCGCAGGGCGTTGGGGGCAAAAGCCAATGTTATTTTACGTCAGATAATAGGCGAAAGTCTGTTTTTGACCTTTTTGGCAGGATATATCGGGTTTTTTATCGGCATCGTAACATTGGGATTGATAGATAAAATTATGAGTATAACTGCCGAGAATATTGAGTTTAACATGCAACTGTCGTTTTCGACGGCGGTGTTGGCGCTTACGCTTTTGGTAATTGCAGGAATGGCGGCGGGGATTATCCCTGCACGATACGCATTGAAAATAAAAGCAATCGATGCGTTGAGAGATGAATAAAAGATTATTTAAAATAAATGAAATAAAATTAAACAGATAATATCAACAATAAAATAATTGTGTGATGAAAAAAATATTCAAAACAGTATTGTTTATCCTTATCGGGATTATCTTTATCGGGACGTTTGTGTTTTTGTGGAACAAATCCAGACCAAAAACAATAGCCTACGAGCAAACAGTTCCTCAATTGCGGACAATAGAAAAAAAGATCACCATTACAGGCAGCATGAGTCCGCGAAACGAAATATTGCTCAAACCGCAAATATCGGGTATTATCACCGAGATTTTCAAAGAAGCCGGTCAGCAGGTAAAAGCCGGCGATGTTATTGCCAAAGTAAACGTGGTGCCGGACATTTCTCAATTGAGCAGTGCAGAATCGCGGCTGAACATGGCGGTTATTTCTTTGGAACAGATCAAAACCGATTTCGACAGAACGTCTCGACTGTATAAATCGGGGGTGGTATCTGCCGAAGAGTTTGAAAACATGCAGACTTCTTTCAAAAAAGCGGAAGAAGAGGTGAAGAATGCACAGGAAAGCCTCGACATTATCCGTTCGGGCATGTCGTCTTCTATGGCGCAATACAGCAATACGCAAATTCGTTCCACCGTAACGGGAATGATATTGGATATTCCTGTCAAGGTGGGCAATTCGGTAATTCAGGCAAACAACTTCAACGACGGAACTACCATTGCCATTATCGCCGACATGAGCGATTTGATTTTTGCAGGAAAGATTGACGAAACCGAAATCGGAAAGGTGAAAGAAGGCAACGAGGTGAATATCATCATCGGGGCTATGCAGGAAGAAAAAATCGGGGCGGTGTTGGAATATATCTCACCGCGAGGCACGTTGTCCAACGGCGCTACCACGTTCGACATAAAGGCGGCAGTCAGCAGCAAATCAGATGTGTTTATCCGTGCGGGATACAGTGCAAACGGCGAAATTACGGTAGAAAAGAAAGACAGCGTTTTGTCGATTCCCGAAAGCGTTTTGGAGTTTGAAGGCGATTCGGTGTATGTCTACGTGCTTAAACCCGGAAATGCTTCTTCCGACACATACGACAAAAAAGCGGTGAAAGTGGGTTTGTCGGACGGCATTTATATCGAAGTTTTGGAAGGAATTACGGCAGAAGACAAATTGCGAGGGAAAACAAAACCGCAAGAAGCCGACAAAAACAAATAAACAAATGCGATAGCGACAGACGGCAACTTTTTTTCTGCAAAGTCTGTCCTTATTTTTTTTTCAAAATAATTTTTAAACGATAAAAAAAACAGTATAGATGAACTACAAAATTTTTGCACTTTTATTTTTCCTGTCGGTATCGTCTTTTTGTTTGTCGGCACAATCGCCGTGGACATTGGACAGCTGCATAGCGTTTGCGTTGGAAAACAATTTTACGGTCAAACAAAAGCTGTTGGAGATAGAACAGAACAAAATCAATCTCCATGCTTCCAAGATGAATATCTTCCCTGTTGTGAATGCTTCGGTTGGGCAGAATTTCGACTTTGGGCGGGCGGCGGGCGCCAATGCGGTAATCGAAAACAACTCGCAATCTACCACTTCGATGGGGATAAACCTGAGCGTTCCGCTGTTTCAGGGCTTGCAAAATCACTATCAAACAGCATCTGACAAATTGACCCTGAAAGCCGCTTTGCTCGACCTTGAACAAACACGCGAAAACATCGCATTGAATGTTACGGCTTATTTTCTGCAAGTATTATTGTATAAAGAAATCCACGAAATGGCACAGCAGCAGGTAGAGTTGTCGCAAATGCAGGTGTCGCGTGTGGAAGAATTGGTGAAAAACGGCAAAAGTTCCAACTCGGACTTGTTTGCGATGCAGGCAACGCTCGCCGCCGATGAGTTGAACAGGGTAGAAAGCGAGAATGCTTATCAATTGGCGAAGTTAGACCTTGCACTGCTGATGAACATACAGGATATTCACCGGTTCGACGTCGCGATGTCCGGCGAGCTGGATATGAATATTTTGCTGAATAAAGATTTTGATTTGCAGGCGATAACTTTGTATTCTGTCGAAAATCGCCCGGGCGTCAGGGCGGCGGCAACTCGTTTGGAAAAAGGAGAAAAAGATATTAAGTTGATGCAATCGGGTTGGTATCCGCACATACAGCTGAATGCGAGTTACGGAACAGGTTATTATCATATCTTTCAAAACAATTTGACAAATTTTCCTTTCAACACGCAGATGAAAAACAATTCTCGCGAGATGATTTCCCTTTCGGTGAACATTCCGCTTTTCGACCGACTGTCCACGTTCAACAGCGTGAGGCGTACTCGTGTGAATGCACACCTGCAACAGCTGAATCTGGAAGAGAGCAAGCGTAATCTGGAAAAAGAAATTTATCAGGCGTATGGCAATGCTCTTGCCGCGAAGAATAAATACGCGGCGGCAGAAAAATCGGCTGCCGCCGCCGAGTTGGCATTTCGCTACGAGACACTCAAATACGAAGAGGGAAAATCTACCTCCAACAGTTACAGCGAAGCCAAACTCAAACATCAAAGAGCCTTGTCGGAAGTAATTCAGGCAAAATACCGGTACGCCTTGCAAACACGTGTGTTGGAGTTCTACGGAAAACAGTAACTGTTACCGGTTGAGCGGCAACGCATATTTAGCCAGTAATCACTATTCACGGTTTCCGTTTGTTTACTTTATCAAGAACGGAAAGCGGTCAAAGTTTTTCAGTGCGATAGCTGTTCCGCGAGCTACGGCTCGCAACGGATCTTCGGCAATGTGAACAGGAAGTTTGGTCTTTAACTGAATACGTTTATCCAATCCTCTGAGCAAAGAACCTCCGCCTGCCAGATAAATTCCCGATGTGTAAATATCGGCAGAAAGTTCGGGCGGTGTTTGTTCCAAAGCGTTTAATACGGCTACTTCTATTTGAGAAATAGATGCGTCCAAAGCAATCGCCACCTCGTGGTGTGTAATGGAAATCGCTTTGGGAATGCCGGTAAGCATATCTCGACCGCGTACTTCGTAGCTTGGAGGCGGATTTTCAATTTCCGACAGCGCCGCACCCACATTGATCTTTATCAGTTCGGCGGTGCGTTCCCCAATCGACATATTATGTTCTCGTCGCATATAATCTTCTATATCGGCATTAAATTCATCACCTGCCGTTTTCACCGATCGGTTGCTTACAATTCCGCCCAAAGCGATAACGGCAATTTCGCTGGTTCCGCCGCCAATATCCACAACAATATTTCCTGCCGGTTCCAACACATCTAATCCGATTCCGATAGCTGCCGCCATAGGTTCGTGTATCAGCCTGACTTCTTTGGCGCCGGCTTGCTCGGAAGAATCTCTTACCGCTCGTTCTTCCACTTCCGTAATTCCCGAAGGAATACAAACCACCATTTTCAAGGCAGGCGGAAACAAAGACCGCTGTTGGGCATTCATCATCCGCAGAAATTCTATCAACATCAATTCTGCTGCTTGAAAATCGGCAATAACACCGTCTTTGAGAGGACGGATTACTTTTATGTTGTCGGGGGCGCGTCCACGCATCATCAATGCTCGCTGCCCTACCGCCACCAATTTTCCTGTTGTGCGGTTTACGGCAACAATTGACGGTTCGTCAATAACAACTTTATCATTATGAATAATCAGCGTATTTGCTGTGCCAAGGTCTATCGCAATTTCTTTGGTCAAAAAAGAAAATAATCCCATACTATTTTTATATTTTAGTTCAATCTAACGTAAAATTTCGGAATATGTTACATCTAATGTTTAAAATGTCTTACTCCCGTAAACACCATGGCTATTCCGGCTTCGTTGCAAGCGTCGATAGAATCTTGATCTCTTAACGAACCTCCCGGTTGAATGATAGCCGTAATTCCCTCTTTGGCTGCTATTTGCACACAGTCGTTGAAAGGGAAAAACGCATCGGAAGCCAATACTGCGTCCTGCAAATCGACATTGAAATGTTTTGCTTTCTCGATAGCATGATTCAACGCATCCACACGAGACGTTTGCCCCATGCCCGAAGCCAACAACTGTTTATTTTTTACCAATACAATAGCATTGGATTTTGTATGTTTTACCAATTTGTTTGCATAAAAAAGGTCTTCCAACTGTTCTTTGGTCGGACGTTTTTGGGTTGGATATTGCAAAGTGTTCGTGCTTTCTATGCTTGTATCTCGCTGCTGTTCAATCACTCCACCCAACAAACTGCGAAACTGCATTGCAGGAAGCGTATATTTCTTTTGTTTGAGAATAATTCTGTTTTTCTTCGATTTCAATATCTCTAAGGCTTCCGAAGCATAATCGGGTGCTATCAATATTTCAAAAAACAGTTTGTTGATTTCTTCTGCGGTATCGTTATCTATGGTTGCGTTGCAAATCAGTACGCCGCCAAATGCCGAAACAGGGTCTCCCGCCAACGCATGTTTCCACGCCTCCGACAGATTATCTCTTTGAGCCGCACCGCACGCATTGTTATGCTTGATGATTGCAAAAGCATACCGGTCTAAATCGCCCATTAAGGCAACCGCCGCATCTATATCCAAAAGGTTGTTGTACGAAATTTCTTTTCCGTTCAACTGATCGAAATAATCGTTTATATTTCCATGATAAACAGCCTGTTGATGAGGATTTTCTCCGTAACGCAATTCTTTTTCTCCAACAAACCAATTTGAAATGGCAGTATCGTAATGAGAAGAGACGTTGAAACAATATCCGGCAAATTTTCGCCTTTGTTCCAACGAGGTAAAACCCTCCGACTGTTTTAGAATATCAATAATTTCATCATAATAATCGCGGGAGGGGACACAAATAACGTCTTCAAAGTTTTTGGCAGCTCCTCTAATCAGAGAAATGCCGCCAATATCTATCTTTTCGATAATTTCGCTCTCGTCTGTTGTCTGTTTCAAAGTCTCTTCAAAAGGGTACAAATCGACAATAATCAAATCGACAGGAGGGATATTGTACTGTTTGGCTTGTTTTATGTCTTCGCTGTTTTCTCTGCGATAGAGAATGCCACCCATCACCGCAGGGTGCAAAGTTTTAACCCTTCCGCCAAAATTGGAAGGATAGCCGGTGATACTTTCTATGGTAGTTGCCGGAATGCCAATTTTTTGCAGATAGTCGTAAGTTCCTCCGGTAGAGAAAATCTGAATGCCCAAACCATGCAATTGGTGGGCGATTGTATCTATTTTCTCTTTGTTGAAAACGGTGATCAATGCGTTTCGTATTTTTTTCATGTGCAATAATGTTGATGAAAACTTGATTAAAATATAAATAATTAATACGTTGCAAAATTACATTATTTTTTCGAGAAAATTTGCTTCCCCTTATTTTTTATTGCTCACTCGAAAAAGAATCTGCATCTTTGTCTACTATTTGCAGGATATATATTATTATGTGTGAAATAAATAAATGGATTTTGTTATTGCTGACAGCTTTTCAGGAACAGGAAACAGCGAAATAAAAATAACTACCATGAAATACGGAGACCTACAAGAAAGCCTTATTAATTATTTTAAAGAAAGTAAGGTAAAGAACGCATCAAAACTTGTTGACGCATTAAATATGGATGAAAGAAGTTTTAAGCGTCTTTTTGATACTCTTCAATAGCAAAGCAGTCTTTTCCGTCAACAGGAAAACGGTTATACCACTCTGCTTTTTCAACAAAATAACTTCCCAATTCAAAATTATGTCTGTATGTATACAATGAGCATAAATCCCTTGCGCTCGCTTCACGGTTAAAGTCTTTAAACCGTCCAAACTCAGGAACTTTTTTTTCCTCTTCCGTCAGCTCAAAATCTATATACTCTCCCCGCTCGTATTTATCTATAATTTCCTCGTTTGTCATACTCTCGATGTTATTTTTGTATTTACAAAGATACAAAAAAACACGATACAAAAGGCGGAAAATGGGTAATAATCAACAAAGAAACGCAACAATAAATAGCGGAATTTACTGTGTACAAAGGTGATTTTTCGTTGAGGAGTGTTTTCTTAAATTTCGGGCATGTTTATTTTGAAGTCGATCGGCATGTTGTGGCAGTGCAGCGAACATTGGGTGCAGGAAATCGCTTCTCCGATAAGCCGTTTCCGAACCAAATCCTGCGTGTAATCCGAAAGAGCGGGAATGCTTATTTTGTCTAAAATCTCTTTTGCGAAAGCGTGCATCAACAGGGTACGGGCATTTTTTTCGCAAATACCGCGAGAACGCAAATAAAAAATGGCATTATCGTCCATTTGTCCGACCGTTGCTCCGTGACTGCATTTTATGTCGTCGGCGTATATTTCTAAAAACGGTTTGGTGTTGACGGAAGC
>JAIRTU010000075.1 GCA_031254735.1 Bacteroidales bacterium
TTTTATGAACAAACAGTAAATCATGCCTTTTATAGATGACATATTAAAATACAAAAGCCTTTCGATTGTGGGTATGGAAAAGAATACCGGCAAGACCGAAACGCTGAATTATGTTATCCGCAGGCTGAACCAACAGCAGAAAACACTTGCCGTTACTTCTATCGGAATTGACGGCGAACATCTTGATTTGGTAACAAATACGCACAAACCCGAAATACGGCTTTTTGAAAATATGCTTTTTGTTACGTCGGAAAAGCACTATCACGAAAAACAGTTGACTGCCGAAATTTTGGACGTTTCCACTCGACAAACAGCCTTGGGACGATTGATTACAGGCAGAGTGAAAATCGGCGGGAAGATTATCCTTTCGGGACCGGGCAATACGGTTTGGCTCAAAAAGGTAATTCAACAAATGGACATGTATAATGTTGCGACAACATTGGTTGACGGTGCGTTGTCGAGACGCAGTTTTGGTTCGCCTTCGGTAACGGAAAGTCTGATTTTGACCACAGGAGCAGCCTTGTCGCCCAATATTGCAGAAGTGGTCAGAAAGACGAAATTTGTGTATTCGCTGATTAATCTTCCGCAATACGAAACGCCTTTGCGAGATACATTGCTCGAAATGGAACACGGCATTTGGAGTATCGACAAAGAACAGCATTTGCACAATCTGCATATTCCCTCTATCTTTTTGATAGATCGACACAAAGAAAAACTGTCTGCCTGCGGAAATATCCTTTTTGCCGGCGGAATGGTGAGCGATAAACTGTTGGATACGCTTCGTTTGCAGAAAAATATATCGGAAATGATGTTGATTGTAAAAGATTTTACACGTATCTTTGCAAATGCCGAGTCGGTGAATGCTTTTTTGAGAAAAGGAGGAAAAATCAAAGTTTTGCTCAAAACCAAATTGATCGCTCTTTGTATCAATCCTGTGTCGCCGACAGGTTATGTGATAGATTCCGGCAGGCTGAAAAGCAGTTTGGAAGAAAATTTACATATTTCGGTATATAATATTAAGGAATGAAAACATGTTTGCGGCAAAAGCAATGAGAATGCAGTATAATTATTTGATAATAAATAATTCATGAATGATAAATTTAAAAGAAATAAAATATTCAAGGGAATAACTATTGATAAAAATCCTTGTCTGCGGATTGTTTTGATGTTTATAATGCTTTCCTGTGGCTGTTTATTCGGCAACGGGCAGCATTTTTCATCTTCCGAAGATACTGTCTGCGGTCGAATTTCCACTCCCTCCGGTTACGTCAGAGATGTGCATGCACAGGGAACATGGAAATATTTCTTGCAGCATCTTCCGCTGAAAGAAGCGTCTGCAAAAGTGGTGGATTATAGAGGTTACCCAATTGAAAATCAAAAAGATCATGCAGCCGTAATTAATTATGATGTCGGAAATAAAGACCTGCAACAATGTGCCGACGCCATTATCCGACTTCGGGCGGAATATCTGTTTGCTCAAAACAGAAAAGACGAAATTCATTTTCATTTCACCGGCGGTCATCTTTATAAATGGACAGACCACGCCAAAGGAATAAGACCGCAAATAAATGGCAACAATGTTACTTTTGGGATAAAAGAGAAAGAAAATCACAGTTACGAAAATTTCAGGAAATATCTGGATATTGTATTTACGTATGCCGGCACAGTTTCTTTGTATAAAAATTTAAAAAAGCAACCTCGACAAAATCCGTTGGAAACAGGAGATATTATTATCAAATCGGGAAGTCCGGGACATGCAATTATTGTTGTTGACAGGGCAAAAAACGCACAGGGCGAATATATTTATCTTTTGGCTCAAAGTTTTATGCCGGCACAATCCATTCATATTATCAACAGCGGAACAAGCGGGATAAGTCCGTGGTTCAGATTTCCAAAAACAGGCTCGTTTGACGCTGTTCGATATTTCTTTTCAAACCCTGAAATTATAAGATTTTGATAATTTTACATTCACCGGCAAGGAAATACACAGAGAATGAAGATAAATAAAGGTAATGAAACGATAATTAAATCAGAAACAGTATGAAATCATTCAAAACATGTTTGCAGCATATAAGCGGTTTGAAATTTATTTACGAAAACCTTGCGTTGCAATCGCCTGTGGGCAGAAAACGACTGTTGCAGCAGACCTTTATTACCGATGCGGTTTTGTTGCAAAAAGAGTTGGACATGCTGGAAGAAAGCGTAATTTTTCTTCAACAGGAAAACAATTATTCCACCGTTAAATCGGTCAATCTTGCTCTGCAACAGGTACATGATATTGCAAACACTGTTTCTCGCTTGGGACAAAAACAGGTGTTGGACGATATAGAATTGTTTGAAATCAAGAAATTTTGTCTGCTTTCGCAACAAATAGCCGAATTGTTGTCCGCTTCTCGATTTCAGGCAGTATCTCTTGCCGATTTGCAGCAGCCTGTCGATATATTAGACCCCGAACAGACACGCATTCCGCATTTTTATATTTATGCCGCTTACGATGCGACATTGGATACTCTCCGAAAAAAAATCACGGCGGCTTCCAATCCCGAAGAAGCCGAAAAATATCGCATGGAGAGCATGCAATGCGAAGATAATATCCGAGCCGGGCTTGCTCGACAACTTTTTCCTTTTCACCGGGCTTTGGCACAGAATATAGAACAAATCGCCCTGTTGGACATGTTGTGGAGCAAAGCAGAACAGGCATTGAAGTTGGGATTTTGCAAACCCGTTATTTCCACAAAAAATACGTCTTACAAAAAACTGTTCAATCCTGCGGTTAAAGAAATATTACAAACCGTTTCCAAAGATTTTCAAGCGATAGATATTGAACTGTATCCCGATTCCTGTTTGATTACGGGCGCCAATATGTCGGGAAAAACCGTTTTGTTGAAAAGCATTGCGTTATCTCAATATCTGTTTCAGTTTGGATTTTATGTCCCTGCTGCTTCGGCAGCCATTGTTTTGGTCGATGAAGTGGCGATCAATATTGGCGATCATCAGTCGGAGGTGAGCGGATTGTCGTCTTTCGCAAATGAAATTCTTAAAATAGATCAAATCATCAAAAAGGTAAAAAGCGGCGAAAAACTCTTGGTGCTGATCGATGAACTTGCCCGCACCACCAATCCCGAAGAGGGAAAGGCAATTGTGAGTGCTTTTGTTCAACTGATGAGTAAATATGGGGTAACGTCGGTTGTTACCACTCATTACAGCGGCATTCTTGCTTCGGTTCGCAAGTTGCGTGTGAAAGGATTGAAAATCGATCGAATAAGCGAAGACGTTACTCCTCAAACCTTAAATGACTATATGGACTATTCCCTTGTGGAAACCCAAAGCAACGAAGCACCGATGGAAGCCAT
>JAIRTU010000099.1 GCA_031254735.1 Bacteroidales bacterium
GCTTCTTCATACGACTGTATAAAGGTGTATGTTTGGTCAAACTTTCGAGAGGCAACGCATTGTTTCTCGGCAAAGACAAACAGTCTGCCCATGTTTCCCCACAACAAGCCGCTTTGCGGATCGCTGTCTAATTGCAGCAACAGCACTTTATCTTTTTCCTGCCGGAAATCTTGCGTAACAGTGTCGGGATAGCCGCCTGTTTTGTGGCATTGTTCGCGGTTGGTTACTTTGAAATAACCGTCTGTTTCGTAGTCTTTCAACAGGTTTCGGACAATCTCCGAATCGTGTGGCGGAAGGCTTATCCCTTGAAAAAACCGCAACCTCCCCGATTGAACATCGGCGGGTAAAGTCAGGACTTCTTTTCGCGGCGTCAGCGAATCGGAATGCGGGCTGTATATCACCGAAACGGCATCTTTCGCATTGTCTTTCAATTTGGAGGGATAAAGAAAAAAATACAGCATTCCCACACCGGGCAGCAGGTTTTCTTTGTCGAAAGGATAAATTTCTTCGCAATTGATCTGTGCAACAAACATCAACTGCGGCTCGATATTTATTTGCGGACAGATATGAGGAAATCCGCCTGTTTTAGAACTGCCCAAAGGTATGGCGTCTTCCTCGCAGACGTCTATTTTCATCACAATTTCAGGCAGTACAAAAGGGCGTAATGCTTCCCAATAAGTATTTAATGCCACCAATTGTAAGCGTTTTTTTATCACATCTTCCGTCTGAATTTCTTCCGCATCGAAACGGACATACTCCAATGTCTTTTTATATTTAACCGCTTCCGAAGGCGTGGAATTGAAAAAAATCAACATCACACCCACTATCAACGTTATTCCCAAAGCAATCATCAAGCCTGTTTCCATGTACATATAATAAATTTGAGATACAATGCTGTTTTTTGTAAGACAGAAGAGTATGTTTGAAAATAAATACTACACCAATCCCGCAAAGCCCATAAATGCCAAAGCAAGGATACCTGCGGTGATTAGGGCGATAGGCATTCCTTTCATGTTTTTAGGCACGCCCGCCAAATCGAGTTGCTCGCGCAGACCTGCAAAAATTATCAACGCCAAGCCGAAACCTATGGCGGTGAATATCGCAAACACCAACGAGCCTGCCAGATTGTAGTTCTGTTGAACCACCATAATGGCAACTCCCAACACCGCACAGTTGGTTGTGATTAACGGTAAAAAAATCCCCAACGCCTGATAAAGCGAAGGACTGACTTTTTTGAGGATAATTTCCAACATCTGCACCAACGCCGCAATAATCAAAATATACGAAATGGTTTGCAGAAAAGGAATATTCAGCGGCAGCAACACATACGTATAGACAAGATAGGTGGTTAAGGTGGCAAGGGTCATCACAAACACTACGGCGGCGCTCATTCCCACAGAGGTGGAGATTTTTCCGGATACACCCAAAAACGGACAAATGCCCAAGAATTGGGCGAAAACAATATTGTTGACAAAAACAGTCGAAACGATAATGATTATTAATGCTTCCATGTTACTATATATTAAAGGTTATGCTCTTTTTCTTGATTTAAACGTGTTGATAATTGCCAGAATTAAACCCAACGCCAAAAAAGCTCCCGGCGCCAACACAAAAACTATCATTCCGTCGGCATCAATGAATTTGTTACCGAAGAATGAAAGATTGCCAAGCAACTCGCGAACCGTTCCCAATATAGTCAGCGCCAGCGTAAAGCCCAATCCCATACCAATTCCGTCTATGGCAGAATGAACCACGTTGTTTTTGGAAGCAAAGGCTTCGGCTCGCCCCAACACGATGCAATTGACCACTATCAAAGGAATAAACAACCCCAACTGACCGTGCAAATCGGGCAAATACGCCTGCATCGACAAATCTACCACCGTTACAAACGAGGCTATCAACACAATAAAGGCAGGAATACGCACCGTGTCGGGAATAAGATTTTTCAGCGATGCAATCACCATATTCGACAACGCCAATACAAATGTCGTCGCCAAACCCATTCCCAAGCCGTTGAATGCCGAAGTGGTTACGCCCAAAGTGGGACACATTCCCAACAGCAATACAAAAACAGGGTTTTCTTTAACAATACCGTTGATAAATATTTTCCATTTATTCATTGCTCTTTCCTCCATTTTTCACAAAAACATCATAAGCGGTCTGAACGGCGTCGCAATAGGCTCTGGAACTGATGGTAGCTGCCGTGATAGCATCTACATCGCCGCCGTCTTTTGTTACCGATAACTTATAGTCGGCGGGATTTTTTCCCAAAAATTGTTCCGGGAAAGTTGATTTCCCCACTTCCATTTTGTCGCCCAATCCGGGAGTTTCCTTGTGTTCCAACACTTCTATTTTGTGGATACTTCCGTCGGGCAGAAATCCGACCATTAGTTTTACTCTTCCGCTAAATCCTTTGTCGGTAAATGTTTCGACAGCCGTACCTATCCATTTTCCGTCTTTGTATCCATCGTAGATAATCAACGAATCGGCGGCTTGTGCATTTTTGAAGATGTTGTCTTCCACAGCCATTTCCACTGCAATTTTCGATTCTTTCAATTGGTCGAAAGGCGGAATCACCTGTTCGATTGCCGAATTTTTTTTCAATGTTGCCGTCTGTGCAATGGGTTCTTGGGTAAAGGTAAACACCGCACCCAAAATTCCCGCCATTAATGCCGCAATAATCAGCAGGCAGAGTAATATGTTTCTGAAATTCGATTCTAATCTTTTTGCCATTTCTCTTTATTGTTTTATGTTTATTTTTAAATTATATTTTAAGCTGCATATATCAGTTGTAATATTTTGTCTTTTATTTCGAGGTTCATGTTTT
>JAIRTU010000199.1 GCA_031254735.1 Bacteroidales bacterium
TATGTAACAAAAAGTACACACTATTTCCAAAATATGGATATATTTTGTAACAAAGTTATAGCAATAAACAAGTTAGGTGCAAGCGGCGGACAGCGCGGTGGAAAATGGCTGAGAAACCAAAATGTTAGAAGCAAGCAACCCGACACAAAATATAAACTTGATTTTTAACTTTTAAATTTTTTATTTTATGTTCAGAAACAGATTAAATTTGAGGAATGTGGTTGCGATAGCAATCTGCCTTGCAGTAACAATGTTTACCTCCTGTGGTGCTGGAGGAAACAAACAACAACAGGCAGTGCCCGACAATGAAAATATTAGGGAAGAACTGCAAAAACTGACATCAACTCTAGAAAAAGTAATTAGTGACAAACCGCAAGAACTGGCATCAACGCTCGAAAGTGTTATTGACGGAATTAAATATCTTAACAAAGATCTGGTTAAAGTCAACAACCCTTATGCAGATGTTTATTCTTTACTTTTGTTGGGAAGACCAACTGTTTGTGTAATATTCAATTCAAACAATACAAAAAACAGTATGCTGGCGTTTATAAAGATAATCGATGAAACAGCAGAGAAACTGGTACAAAAATATCAGGATCATGTTTATTATGCGTTTGATAATGAAGGCAAACTGGTGCTTGCTTATCAAGGGAATCCATCAGAACATATTTTTAGTGTTGAAGGTTATCATTTTTATGTGAATGGATCACCATCTGAAATGGGGGTTGATTGTCCTTTCAGAAATGCTTACGCAGATATAGTGAAAGAAAAACGAAGAGTAAAAGCTTTGACAGAATGGGACTATTATATGTTTCGTAACAGAATGCCTTTTGATGAAAAGCAAGATGGAGGTATTATGTGCGGTCCAGTTGCGATAGGTACGTCAGCACTAATGGAAGTAGCCAAAACTGACTGGAATTTGATTTTAAACATGAGACAATTTGAAACGTTTATAGAGATATTTGAGAATAGAGAAGGTGGTATTCAGGCTTACATAGAAGAACAAGGCAATTATGGTATTGTTTGGTTTGATAATGAAGGAAAACGAGTAATGGCTGAAATGATAAGTGGACCAATAAATAAAAGAGAAAGAGAAAGAAAATGGTATAATGGATACAAAATGCCGTAATGATTTAGCCGTACTACCTTCGGGTAAAACGAGTTAGGATACGCAACAAAATACCAGCACCTAACGAGCGGTTTGGCGTTATTAAATAACGTGAATTCGACCTAAGCGACAGTCTCAACAATATCATCTATCGTATTAATAGACGGCTTCTTGTCGAAAAAAGAGTAAGTCGCCAAATTCGATAATGTATTGATTTGAAGGGAAGAACACCCTCACTCGGCATAGGCATGTGCCTCTTTGAGAATAAACTCACCTCACTCTGGGACAACCACTTATATTTTAAAATCAGCGGATTACAGTTGAATAAAGAAACCGTCTTTTTCTTCTTCTATGACGACAACCATAATTTAAAAGTAAACTAATAATGACAATAAAAGAAGCTATTCTAAAAAGCCTTGAGGACATCGGAGGATTAACAAATTACAATGATGTATGTAGTCATATTACCTCAAAAGACTATTATGACTTTAAGGATGCAAAAACTCCGAATGCGACAGTTTCTGCACTTCTTGGAGACTATATTAGGGTTGGGGACACACGTGTAAAACGCATAAAAAAATCAGGTGCATATTTTTACTACCTCACAAAGAATGAGCAAAATATAGGAATTGACGTTTTATCTGGAGAGAGTGAAACCCAAATAAAAAAAAACGTCAAAGTCGACAAGACAAAAACGTTTGATGAGAGAGATTTGCATAAACTTTTAAGTAGCTACTTAAAAAACACAGACACCTTTTCAAAGACCATTTTTCACGAACAATCCAACGGCAAGGACAGCAACCAAATTTGGACACATCCCGATATGGTTGGGATTAAGCTTTTGAACTTGCAGACCAAAGCCAGCCAGAACTTTTTAAAGTCTATCAATCGTGTGGACACTTTTAAAATGAGTTCATACGAATTGAAAAAGGAAATCAATAGCGACAGTGAACTTAAAAAGGCTTTCTTTCAAGCGGTTTCTAATTCAAGTTGGGCAAACTACGGATACTTGGTTGCTTTCGAGTTCAGCGATAGTTTGAATGAAGAAATGGGACGACTAAATCAATCATTTGGAATTGGAATAATTGAACTCAATGCAAATCCTTACCAAAGCAAAATACTCTTTCCTGCAACATATCGTGACTTAGACTTTAAGACAATTGACAAACTATGCAAAATGAATGACAAGTTCAACAAGTTCATTGAGCAGACAGAAAAATTAATGACAGCAAGCGAAAAGTATGTTTCAGGTGCAGAAAAAGAACTTGACGAGTTTTGTGACGACTATTTTGCAAATGACACGGAAGTTGAAAAATATTGCAAGGACAAGCACATACTGACAGACCAAGAATAACGAGAACCACTGTCCATAACACGGGTTTTGCATCAGGCGGGCTGACGTGCAAACATGGAGTTCTGTGTTTCTATTGAACTTTAGTAATAAATTGAAGTTTTGTGCTCTGAAACCCACCCGAACGCAAAGCCCAAAAACGTTATAGGCTATGGGCGAGCGACCGTGCAAACCGATACGACAGACAAATATTGACAGAACAAAAAATATAAAAAGGACAACAAAATAAGACGACCAAAATGGAAAAAGACAGAAATACCAACATAGCACGACTTTTATGTTTACTACCGGGACTATTTTTAATAGTATCGGGACTTTTGTTGTTGTTGTTTCCGACTGTCGCACAGACTCTTTTTGACTTGCCCGACATAAACGTTTTGAAAGAACCGATTGCTCTTGCTATGGGCATACGACAACTTTGCATTGGCTTGACAATAACCGTGCTTGCTTTTACAAAACAGACAAAAGCACTTGCTTACGTTATGCTTATCGGGACAATCGTTCCATTGACAGACTTTATCGTTTTCACTCCAATAATTGGTATGGTATCAGCGTTAAGACATTTTGCGACAGTTCCGTTTATCTTTGGTATCGGACTTTATTTATTGACAAAGACGAACAAAAAACAACTTAGAAATTGACAAAAATACCACAGCCTATAACACGGGTTTGGCGTCAGGCGGGGCTGACGTCCTACGTATAAGTAGGGAGATTCAGTAAATAGCAAAAAATCTTCGATAAGATAAATTCATAAAGCAGATTTTTTTTATTTTTGGTCTTTTTGGTCAAGTATTATCTGTCAAATCTTCGTATTTTCCGAAAGATATTCCGTTTTCAACCGAAGAATTTCGATAAAGAACACGAAGCATTTGTCCTAAGTGTTTAAGACATTCTAATATCTTATGTAAAACGAGGATTTAAGCCGTGTTTTTGATTTCGACATGCTGCATTTTGTCAATCATCCTCACCGCATTGGCCGTGTGTATTCCAAAGAAAATCCAAAGGGTTTCAGTCAGTTTGGTTCTGGCTTTTATCTTAGAGAGCGAGTAATGTTGTTTTTCTGTTCCAAAACTACCTTCCAGACGAGTAGAACGTTCCTTGTTGAGGATATTCCTGACTTGTTGGCGCTGTTCTTCGTCTTTTCCTGCCCGCCCCTTACGGACAAAAGAAGTGGTAATGTTTCTTGAAGAACAAAGAGTGCGGTT
>JAIRTU010000025.1 GCA_031254735.1 Bacteroidales bacterium
CGGACAATTGCTGTATACTAAAACAGAAAACACCTCGTTAGTAGGTGAGATAACATTAAATCTGTCGGATTATGCACCCGGAATATATTTCTACACAGTAGAATACAACCGTCAACGCATAGTAAGACAAATGAATATTGTACGTTAAAAAATCTTTTCATAATTCAATTTAGGCTGCCTCCCGGCAGCCTTTTTTTTGACATATTTTTAGCAACACCATTTTATTCTTGCTTGTCTATATAATAAATACATATTTTATCGTTAGAAACTAAGTCAATAAAATTGCAAATACATAATGATAAACCGAAATATAAGTTTGTTTCTTCTTTTCTTCTTTTTTGCATATAACGGATTTTCGTTGAATGTAAAAATAGCCTTACTTTCCGATTATAAATCGAACACCGTAGATATAAATATTGTTTCAGGTACGTATTCCGTTATCTGCGACAATGTAAAGATATTTCCCGCCGACCTCAAAGCGGGTTCGGCTGTTACCCTGACATATTTTGAAGAAAAAATCCGCATGGAACGAGGCGTTGAGCTAATCGGTTTCTTCTCCGAAATAGAATTTATCGGCACTAAATATAATAATGTATTTTCTTTGAAAAATCCTCGTCTTGCTCAAGAACGAGTGTATGAAGACAATTTGAAAATATCGATCAATGCTTCACAATTGTTTTTGGTCAATACGATAAGTCTGGAAAAGTATGTTGCAGGCGTTGTGCAGTCGGAAGTGTTTGGGAGTTCCAAAGAAGTGGAATTTTTCAAGATACAGGCGATCATCTCCCGCACATATTGCTTGGGAAACCTCACCCGCCACGGACATGAGGGCTGCAATTTGTGCGACGGCGTTCATTGTCAGGCGTATAAAGGAAGATGCACGCAAGCCGATATTCTTCGAGGTTCTTACGAATCGTTTAGCGATGTGGTGGTAGATACCACAAATAAATTAATATCAACAGCTTATCATTCCAACAGCGGCGGCATGACCGAATCGGCAGGAAACGTCTGGCAAAAAGACGTCCCTTATCTGCAATCGATTGTTGATACGTTCAGCGTGGGGGCGCGGAATTATCTTTGGGAAAAAGCCATTCCAAAAAAGCAGTGGATCAACTATTTCGTAACAAACTATGGCTCGCAATACGCAAAAATGGAATATCAGGAAAAAATATTGAACTTACAACAGCCTCAACGCATGGCAAAATGGATTATCGGGACGGATACCCTTTCCGCAAAAGACATACGGACGGCTTTCAAATTGCGTTCGGCTTATTTTTCGGTTTATCCAAAAGGCGAAGATGTTGTGCTGAAAGGGAAAGGATATGGTCATGGCGTGGGACTTAGTCAGGAAGGTGCGATAGAGATGGTCAACCGCGGATACAGCTCCACCGAAATTATCTGCTTCTATTATCGACATGCAAAAGTTGTAAAATACACCGATATTATTGATTTTTAGCCACAGAAAGCAAAGCGAAAGAGACAAACTTTCTTTGCCCCTTTTGTCTGAACGGGGATTTTTTGTAGTGGTAAGTTGTTAGTGATAAGTTGTTAATGAAGAAACAAAAAAGCACAATCACACCAGTCACATCAATCCCAAAAATCATAGGTTGAACAAATAGCATTATTATTCACTATTCGTTATTAGTTATTCACTATTCGTTATTAGTTATTCGTCAATCTTCCAGCTCGTAGATTTTGGGAATTGACAGGATGTTGCTGCCTTGCACAAAATATCCTATCGGCTGTACAATTCGGTCGAAGACAAAGAACTGACAAAGATACAGTTCGTCGGTGTTTCCGTTGAGGACGGCATAAAAACGGTCGCGGTTGTAGGCTTCCATAAAATCAATGTCGTGTTCAAATGCCTCTTCGTTAAATTCGGTTTCTACACGAAACATGGTGATGACGGTCTTCTCGCCCTGCGTGTCGGTGATTTGTATTTCTTTGAATTTATTTTTGAAGATACTTGCTTTTTCTTCTTCCGAGATTTCTTTTACTTTGTTTTCGTAATTCAGCTCTCGAAATTCAGCCAAAAATTCTACCAGATGCAAGGTGTCGTAAGGGGTAAGTTTTTCGTTTTGAGCATTAAAAATCTCGAAATGACGTTCCGAACTGCGAAAGATCTTGAATGAATTATCTTCTTTTTCAAAGTCAAGACTAAGCACTTCCTGTATTTGCGAACGTCTCAAACGGGTAACGGTATGACTTCTCCAATTGTCTTCCAAAGGAGAGAATTTCGCACCGATATATCCTCTAAATCCCGGATAATAAACCACACAAGGCACTTCCGAACCTTCCAATATGGCGAAATTGCCCATATTATCCATTGTGGGTTGCCCCATGTAATACACTTTTTTGTTGGTATATTTCAACCATTTCAACCGCCCCAGCTTGATGCGGTAGTCGGTATAATAAATTTCTACTTTGGTCGAGCCGGAAGCCATGCGTTTGTTGATATTTTCTCTTGCCGTCTTCCCGACAATATCTTTCACACGTATATTGCAGATAGCACCCAATATACCGTTGATATTATGAGTGATGACTTCTTCTTTTTTGTTTAACAGCCATTTTCCGTTTTCATCTTTTTCCAACAAAGATTCGTCGCCGAAGGCATTTGCCAGAAACAGTCGTGTTATGGCGGCGGTATCCTGTACGGCAAACGCTTTAACCGATTCGTCCACTGTTCCCGAACGGTGTGTGATCACCAGCACTGCGGCAGCAGCTGCAATCACTCCTGCCATTGCAATCCAAAGTATATTCTTCTTTTTTTGTCTGTCCATTTTTTTTGACGATTATTTTTGATATTTTAATTTACGGATAAAAGCAAACACAACGCCCAATATCCCGATACATACTAACGGCAATATCAGGTTGAATATTTGCCATGCCGATTTTTCTTTCAATATTTTATTTTTGTCCAAAAGCCTCATCTTGAAATCTTTGGAACGAACTTGCAGAATATCAACGTCATCGCAAAGATAGTTTACCGCATTTAAGAGGAAATTTTTGTTTCCGTAGGCGGTTTCGGTATATTTGTCAAAGCCCAAAGGAAAAGGTACGCTGTTGGGTCCCAATTGGTTTTTAATCATATCTCCGTCAGAGACAAAAATCATTTTGGTTGGTACGCTTTTTTTGATTAATCCCAATTCTTCGGCTTCGTCATTACCTTCAAAATCGGCAAACAAAGAGCTGAACTCTCCTTCTGCCAAGATGCTCACCGGCATATATTTTTTGTTGTATTCCCGCATATTCGCCCGACGTTTAAGCGATTCCAGACTGATGATAGAGGGGGTATTTACTACTTTGGTGGTTGCGGAAGTGGTGAGCAAAACCGTTCGTTTCACCGCACTTTGCGTACCTATCGTGTCGATAGAACTGATAAATTCGGTGCGAAGCACATTCAAGTTTTTAACAATCGGGTGATCGATAAACGGCGTAATAATGGGAAAATAATACCATGGGATAAAAACATATTGCGGCTGTCCGCTCGCCGCCGTTCCCGAACCCACAGGGATAGGCAAAGCGTTTAAATCTTGCAACAGATTGGTTTTCATGCGAACGCCGTAACGGAAAAACATATCGTCCAAGTTCAAATCGCGAGGCAACACAGGCATCTCGGCATAATTGAATAAACTGTCCATTTCGGCGAGAACAGGATCGACATACCAGAGCAAACGCCCGCCACGCATCACAAATTGATCAAGAATATATTTCTCGTAACGACCAAACGCCTGTGTGGGCTTGGCAATAATCAACAAATCGTATTTATTGCCTTTTATGGTGAAATTGCCTGTGGAATCTGTCCATTCAACATCAAAAATATGACTTAATCTGTTATCCAAAATCACCGAATCTACCGCATAAAACTGTGCAATTGCCATCGCCGCTTTAAAGACTTCGATATTGGTAAGTTCGCCGTGTCCTTTTATAAAAGCGACTTTCGACCGTTGCAGGTTGGTAATTCTGCGAATGGCATTGGTAACATTGTATTCCAATTTCTCGATGGAATATTTGATAATATCGCCACTGTTGAACAAAATGCCGTCGTCGGAGTCGAGCAGCTGCACCGGAATGTCTTGCTGTCGATACGAGATCAAAGCACCGGGTACGATATATCGGGTGTTGACGCCGTCGGCTTCCATAGTCTGTATCGATTGCGGATTTAATCCTTTTTTATACAATTCTCCGTAAATGGCGTTCAATTCCTGCGGTTCTCTTCCTTTTGCGGGATCGATAAATTCATATTCAATATTATCGGAATACACCCGCAATTCGTCCAGCAGCTCGCGTGTTTTGCTCGACAATTCCGCATAATCGGGCGGAAGACCTTTGCCGTAAAGATATATTTTGACATAAATAACATCATCCAAATTGGCAAGCATCTCTTTGGTAGATTTCGACAGGGTATATCGTTTTTCTACCGTAAGATCAAGACGCAGAAAAAGAAACAATGAAATAATATTTATCGCGATAATGATTAAAACAATACTCCCAAATCGAAGCAGACTTTCGCGTTTTGTGCTTTTTACTTTTTTATCTTTTGACATTCTCACAGCATTAAATTACCATTTCCTGCTTTGCAGACGCAAGCGGGAAAAACATAAAAACAATATAATTACACTTAAAAAATAAATAATATCTCGTGTATCCACCACGCCTCTGCTTATGGAAGCATAGTGATGATCTATTCCAAACCATTTGATAACCTGACCGAAAGAGCCAAAAATATCAAAGGAATAAATAAAATCGAACCCCATCCACAACAAAAAACAAATAAGCATCGACAGGATAAACGAAACAATCTGACTGTCGGTGAGCAACGAACAGAAAACACCAATCGAAGCAAAGGCAGCTCCCAAAAGTATAAGTCCCAAATACGAACCCCACATCGCACCAAAATCAATATTTCCCTTGGGATAACCCAAAAAATAAATCGACAGAAAATAAATAAATGTCGGCAAAACAGAAATCACCACCAACACCACACTCGCCAAATATTTCGACAGGATAACTTCCGTATAAGACAGAGGCATAGTGAGTAATATTTCGATAGTCCCTACCCGTTTTTCTTCCGCAAACGACCGCATGGTGATAGCCGGCACCAACAAAAGAAAAACAATGGGAGCTAACGAAAACAAACCGTTCACATCGGCAAAACCTCTGTCCAACACATTGTAAGACATGGGAAATATCCATAAAAACAAACCGGTAAGCGTGAGAAATACGCCTATGACAAAATATCCGATGAGCGAATTTAAAAATACTTTTATCTCTTTTACAAACAAACTGTACATAATATAATTATTCTTTATCCAAAATGCAATATGCCGTTCCTCCAAAAATCAAACAACAAGGTATTTTCTCTCTAAAAACAAGTCGCAAATTACGACTGCAAAGATACTTTTTTTTAAAACATACTTTCCCTTTTTTGAAAAAGAAATAAAATCGGAGATGAAAAACAATGAACAATACCGGAAACGGCTTTTGCTGTTTGGACGATGAGTTATATGATTTTGTGATTAGGTTATTCGTTTCGTTTGTGCGTCATTAACCGTGATTGTTTGTCTCTAAAACGCCGATTCCGATCGCCCAATATATAATGAGTATGCTGTTTTTTGTTTTACATATTTTTAAATATGATAATCAATCGTTTATGATTTTCTCATTTCCATTTGTGAACAATGTAAAAAAAAATTTTATTGTAATGCTGTTGCAATAAAAGAAATTATTGTATCTTTGTTGCATTAACAAAACCGTATTTTATTATGGACATACGAAAAAGGAATACAAAGACAAAACAGTTGGTAATGAATGTTTTAATAAATGGAAATTCGGCGCTTAGCCACGAAGAAATCGAACGAAATCTCGCGTCAAAAGTAGATCGGGTAACCATTTATCGTATTTTGCAGGGATTTTGCGAAGACGGCAAAGTGCATAAAATAATAGATAAAAATGGAAAAACCTGTTATGCCCTGTGTCGCGATTGCACCTCCGATCATCATCACGACAATCACCCGCATTTTCATTGCATTTCTTGCGATAAAATCACTTGTATCGAGCAACCTGTTGTTCAACAGGAACTTCCCGACGGATACAAGGCGGTGTCGACGGAGGCGTTTATTACCGGATATTGCAAAAAATGCAGCAATACACTGAAAACCATTATTTTGCTCATGCTGCTTTTTGCGGGACAGACCTTTGTTTTTTCACAAACAAAAATCAGTGTGTTAGACATGGAAACCAACAAACCGATACGTCATGCCAACATCTATTATCCCGAAACAAAAACAGGCACAACAACCGACACTTTGGGGCAGTTTCGGATACATTTTTCCGTGTCGGAAGTCTTGGTACAGATTTCTGCCGTCGGCTATCAAACCTTTCTTGACCGCATTCGTCTGAAAGAAAACCAATCGGTTGTGTATTTGCAACCCGCAATTCATCAATTGCAAGAAATGGTGATTATCGAAAACACCTCGCGTTTGCAGGGCGAAAATGTGAAGCAGGTAGAGAAATTGGACATAAAAAACGGAAGCGTTTCGGGTGTTTCACTCGCCGACAAACTCACTTCCATTGCCGGTATCGACAATTTGAGTACAGGTGCAGGCATCGGAAAACCGGTTATTCGCGGATTGAGCGGCAACAGAATTGCTGTTTTTTCGCAGGGAGTGCGGATCGAAAATCAGCAATGGGGCGACGAACACGGTTTAGGTCTTGACGAAAACGGCTACGAGCAGGTAGAGATTATCAAAGGACCTGCTTCGTTGCTTTACGGCAGCGACGCCTTGGGCGGCGTGCTTTATTTTGTGGACGAACGCTATGCCAAACAAAACAGCATGGAAGCGGCTGTTTATTCGGAGTTTAACAGCAATTCAACGGCTTTCAAAAACAACGGTGCGTTCAAACTGTCGAAAAATCGCTTGCATGTAAACCTGTTTGGCGGATATACCACGCATGCCGACTACAAAGACGGAAACCGCAATTTTGTTCCCGGCAGCCGTTTTTCTACCGCTAACCAAAAAACCGTATTGGGTTATATCGGTAACAAATTCAGCTCTTCGTTGAAATACAGTTTTTTGAATGAAAAATACGGATTGACAACAGCAGAAGAAGACGAAGACGAAACGGAAGAAGTCTACAAAAACGGGCGAAAACCTTTTCTGCCTTATCAGGACTTGATTACGCATATCGTCAGTTCTGAAAACACATTCTTTTTTGACAATAATTCAAAATTAAAATTGGATATGGGTTATGTGTTTAATGTCCGAAAAGAATTTGAAGAAGAACATCATCATCACGACCACGACAATCCCGATGATCAAGGTGAGATTGAAGAACATGAAGATCACGACCATGAACACGAAGAAGCCGCATTGAGAATGCATCTGCACACTTTTTCGTACAACGCAAAATGGTATTCTCCGCAATGGAAAAAACGTTGGACACTCACCGCCGGAAGTCAGGGAATGGCACAGAGCAATACCAATCACGGCGAAGAAATATTAATCCCCAACGCAAACACGTATGATTTCGGTGTTTTTGCCATGACCGATTTTTCGTATGGAAAAAAAGCCGATTGGCAATTGGGATTGCGGTTCGACACACGACACATTGCGGCAAAAGCCTTTGAGAAACAATATTATTCCTTTAATTTTTCCACAGGAATATATCAACCGATAGCCAAATATTTTTCGTTTCGGGCAAATCTCTCTTCGGGTTTTCGAGCGCCGAACATGTATGAACTGCTTAGCGACGGCATTCATCACGGAACAAGCCGTTACGAAACAGGCAATCCCGATTTGAAAACCGAAAACAGTTACCAAATAGACGCCTCGTTGAATTACAACGCCAAACATATAGAAATTTTTATCAGTCCTTATTTCAATTATATCCGCAATTACATTTATTTGATGCCCACTTCCGACAGAGCAGACAGCATGCCTGTTTTTCATTACACACAAACCGATGCTTTCCTCTACGGCGGCGAAGCGGGTTTTCATCTGCACCCGCACCCTTGGGATTGGCTGCATATCGAAGGCTCGTACAGCAGCACGTTCGGGCAAGATACGCGACATAATTATTTGGCATGGATACCCTCGCAAAAAATCAACGCAACCGTCAGTGCCAATTTTTCATTTAAAAAAGGAATAAAAAAATTCTCGGTTTATCTGCAAAATCAATATTCGTTTGCACAAAACAGAGTTGCCGACAACGAAACCTCTACTCCCGCCTACAATCTGCTCAATGCAGGCGTTTTGTTTGATTTTGGCATAAAATCTCAAAAAATACAGTTAAATATTGCGGCAAACAATCTGCTGAACGAAACCTATTATGATCATTTGTCTCAATATAAGTTGAATGAAATTTACAATAAGGGACGAAGTTTCAACGTTAAAATAAGCGTGCCGTTGGAGTTTGCATTGCAGGAAGAAAGTCGGAAAAAACAACAGTAAGCCTTCCTTTTTTCAACAGCCGACAGCCAAACGATAAAAAAGCGTCTTTTGCGGCGGGGAAAAGATTTTTTCTGCCGACAAGTCGCCAACACAGAATGTTGAACATTATAAAAATAGAGCATGAAAAACATAAACAAAGTAGTTATTTATCAGATAATTTGCATATTGCTGATTGCGGCAATTGGCGTATTGTGGTTTAATAAACAAAAAGAAATCCCTGTTATGGAAAAAGAAGTTGTTTCAACAAACGAAGCGGCACTTTCGGTGATTTACAATCGTAAAAGTGTTCGGAATTTTATTGCCGACAAGCCAATCGGCAAAGAAGACATAGACCGTATAATACGAGCAGGGTTTGCTGCACCTTCGGGGCGAGACAGTCGTCCGTGGGAGATTGTTGTGGTGGACGATCGCGAGGTTTTGGACGGTATGGCAGAAAAGTTGCCTTATGCGAAAATGCTTGCTCAATCGCCTTTGGCAATGATTGTTTGCGGCGACACCACCAAATCTTCTTATTGGTATGTCGATTGTTCTGCGGTAACGGAAAACATCTTGCTGGCGGTGGAAGCCTTGGGATTGGGAGCGGTATGGACTGCCGCCTATCCGTATGAAGACCGAACAGGTGTTGTTGCCGAGTATTTGCATTTGCCGGACAATATATTGCCCTTGGTTGTTATTCCCATGGGATATCCGCAAGGCGAACACAAACCGAAAGACAAATACGATCCGACAAAAATCCATTACAATAAATGGTGAGAAATCGCCCTTTGGGTACTTCCAATGCAAAGAGGTGAAGCGGGAGAAAAAACAGGACAGTTTCTTGCCGCTTATTTATATTTTAATTTGATTTTTCTCGTTACTTGCATGTAACATTAGTGTATCTTTGCAGAAATCATAAAATAGAGCATGATCAAACGACATAATAAAACCGCAATTGTTTATAAGGGGCAATCTTACTCTTACGATCAGTTGCTGCAATATTCTTCTCTTTACGCAAAATATTTCAGCCGGGAGAAAAAACCGGAGAAAATACTGATATTCGCAGAAAATTCTCCCGAATGGTTTTTTGCTTTTTGCGGCACTTTATCCTGCCAAGCCGTTTCGGTGCCGGTAGACGTTCAGTCTACGCAGAAAGAATTGGCATATATCATCAGCGATTGCACTCCTGATATTGTTTTTGTTTCGGAAAACAAATTAGACTTTGTCCGAAAAGCATGCGAACAGGCGGGGAATTTTCAAGGAAAAATAATCACTGCCACCGATATAGACACGCATGATGCGGCAACCGTAGAGCCGAAAGAAATTTCTATCGAAGAAAAAGAGCAGACTGTTTTGCTTATTTACACCTCGGGTACAACCGGTTCGCCCAAAGGAGTAATGCTGTCGTACAAAAATGTGATGTTTGTTGCCAATGCGGTGTATCGTGATGTGCCTATTTTCAAAAAAGAGACCAACGTAATGGTGTTGTTGCCTTTGCACCATTCTTTTCCTTTGCAGGGAACGTTGCTGATTCCCATGTATGTCGGAAGCACGGTTTATATAGCCGAAGGCTTGAGTGCCGAAAGTATTTTAAGCACGCTCAACGAGGGGAAAATATCTATTATTATCGGCGTTCCGCGTCTGTACGACACGCTTACCAAAGGTGTTATGGCAAAAATCAATGCGAAATTGGCAACGAAGCTCATCTACAAATTGATGAAATTTATCGGGAGCGACGCCCTTTCAAAGATTGTCTTTAAGTCGGTGCATGAGAAATTCGGCGGACATATTCAATATTTGGTTTCGGGCGGTGCGGCGCTGTCGATAGAGACGGCTACCATTTTCAAGACGTTGGGATTTTATGTTTTGGAAGGCTACGGCATGACCGAAGCCGCTCCCATGATTAGTTTTACGCACCCCGGAAAACGGAAAATCGGTTACGCAGGGTATCCGCTCAACGGAATGGATATTAAAATTTCGCCCGCAGGCGAGATTTGCGTAAAAGGCGATAATGTGATGCAGGGATATTACAATCGCCCGGAAGAGACCGCCGAAATTATTGTCGACGGTTGGTTGCATACCGGCGATATAGGTTTTCTGGATAAATACGGATTGAAAATAACAGGAAGGATTAAAGAAATTATCGTTACGCCAAACGGCAAAAATATCAATCCCGAAGAAATAGAAACCGATCTCCTCGCGATGTCTACCTACCTCAAAGAGGTGGCGGTGTTTATGGAAAACGATGTTCTTCAAGC
>JAIRTU010000035.1 GCA_031254735.1 Bacteroidales bacterium
CGCACTTCCGAAACGAAAAACCTTAATCCCAAAAATCTCATAAATCCCGGGTTCAGACAGAATAAATCTCCGTTCGGACAATTGCACAACTTGCCGGCAGCCCCTGTTTTTACTTCTCAAAAAAATGATACCTTTGTATTCTCAAAAAATGTTTTAATAGCACCGACATATCAGAGAGATACGATAAATATCAACATATATGAACAACGAAACACAAGATAAAGAATTTAAACAAATCCTTTCCTGTTACAGCAAAATACAAAGCAGGCTGCGAGGACGTGCCAATCGCGAGCAGAAAACGCTTGTCCGAAAAGCGTTCAATTTGGCATTGAATGCCCATAAGAGCATGCGTCGTCGTAGCGGAGAACCCTATATTATGCACCCGCTGCAAGTCGCTATTATTGTATTGGAAGATATGAACCTGGGTGCAACGTCGGTGATATGTGCGTTGCTGCACGATACGGTGGAAGATACCGATTACACGCTCGAAGACATTGAAACCATGTTTGGCAACGAAGTGGCTACCATTATCGACGGATTGACAAAGATAGAAGAAGTCTCCGACACCCACGCTTCGCTGCAATTTGAAAATTTCAGAAAGATTTTGCTTTCCATGAGCAAAGACCCTCGTGTGATTTTGATAAAATTGGCAGACCGTCTGCACAATATGCGTACATTGGATTCCATGCCTTTGGAGAAACAGCAAAAGATTGCTTCGGAGACTCTTTTTCTGTACGCACCACTCGCTCATCGTTTGGGTTTCTACAAGATAAAAAGCGAATTGGAAGACCTTTCCATGAAGTATCAAGACCCGGGAAGCTACAATTATATCGCTCAACGGATAAAAGCAACGCAGGGAGAACGCGACTCGTTTATCGGTCAATTTATTCAGCCGATAAAAGAATCGTTGCGTGCCAAAGGCATGAAATTTGAAATTGTAGGACGCACAAAGTCGATTTATTCTATCTGGCAGAAAATGACAAAAAAGCAAGTCCCCTTTGAAGAAGTATACGATTTGTTTGCTATCCGCATTATTATTGATGTGGACGAAGAACATCAAAAATCGGCGTGTTGGGGTGTTTATTCTATCGTAACAGATATTTACAAACCCAATACCGACCGTCTTCGCGATTGGATTTCCACCCCCAAAGCCAACGGCTATCAGGCATTGCACACCACCGTAATGAGCAAAACAGGAAAATGGGTGGAAGTACAGATACGTTCCCAAAAAATGGACGACATCGCAGAAAACGGGTTTGCCGCACATTGGGCGTACAAGCAGGGAGAAAATCTCTCGGAAAAGAAAAAAGACAGAGAACGCACACCGGACGAAAAAACAAGTTACGACCAAAGCATTGAGGCGTGGCTTGCAAGCATAAAAGCTATTCTTCAAAACAACGAATCGAATCCGGGCGAACTGATGGCAAGCGTGAAGATGAACCTTTTTTCCAAAGAAATTTATGTTTTCACACCCAAAGGCGACGAACATACCATGCCCGAAAACGCTACGGTTTTAGACTTTGCCTACGAGATAGACGAGAAATTGGGCAATTATTGTATCGGCGCTAAGGTAAACAACAAATTAGTTCCGCCCTCTCAGGTGCTGAAAACAGGCGACCAGATAGAAATTATCACTTCGCAAAAACAAAAAGTACATCAGGAATGGTTGAGTTTTGCCGTTACCTCTAAGGCAAAAGATATTATTTCGGCAGCTTTGGAAAAACAAAAACAGGAAAAAATCAACGAAGGGAGAAAGATACTCCGAGCTTATTTCAACCAATTGAACATCGAGCCTGCAAAGGCAAATCGTGATAAGCTGATGGTTTTTACTCAAATAGAAAACAAAGAAGATCTGTATCTGGCGGTGTACAACCGCAATTTCACCATTGCAACCGTCAAAAAATGTTTTTCTCCCGTAGGATTGGCGTACCGCATTTTGAACCCTGTTCGTCCGCTTGCAAGGTGGTTGAAAGGGCTGTTGAAGATATTTTCCGTAGAAAGTGCCATTCGCCGAAAGGTGGACAAAAACCCCAAAACGGTGTTGTTGGGCGAAAACATGCACGAGATAAAGCAGACCATTGCAACGTGCTGCAATCCTGTTGCCGGAGACGCCGTTATCGCATTCAGCATGTCGGACAACCGAATAGTTGTTCATCGCTCGAATTGCACCGAAGCCATACAGCTGTCTGCCCGCTATGGCGACCGTATCGTAAAAGCCAAATGGCGTGCCGATGAGCAAAATGCGGAGTTTTTGGCGGGAATATCCATCAAAGGATTTGATGTGAAAGGACTTGTAAGCACTATCACCGGAATTATTTATAAAGATTTTGAAGTAAATTGCCGTTCTATCGCCTTTGAAACCAGCGAAGGGCTGTTTGAGGGAGTTATTATGCTGTATATTCAAAATGTGGAACATCTCAACAAGCTGATTGAACGACTGAAACTCATTGACGGTATCGAAAAAGTAGAACGAATAAATTCTTATTATGATGAACAGAAAAAAAATAAATAACCTCGCTATTGTTTTTTGCCTCCTGTTGATATGTTTTGCAGGGTGTAAAACCAAACAGAAACTCACCCCCGAAACGCCAACGGAGTTGACGGACAAAAAAGAAGAAACAAACGTGGTGAATACGCCGACAACTATTCCGCTCGATTATCAATGGATTAGTTATCGCATCGGTTTGTCGTACAAAGATTATCGTTCAAGAGCCGAAAAAATAAGTGCTTCCGCTTTTTTTGTCAACAAAAAAGACAGCATTATGTATTTGACCATTAACAAATTGGGAATAGAAGGAATGCGGATAGTGATAACACCCGATTCGGTGAAATTTCTAAATCATCTCAACTCGACCTTTTATTTGGGCGATTATTCTTTTTTGGAAAAAATGCTTGGCTTCAAAGTCAACTTTTATCTTCTGCAAGCAGTTTTTCTGGGAGAAAACGTGTCGGGATTTGACGCCGAGTATACGTATTCGTTCGAAAACGACACACACACATACGCTTCTTCTTACGGAGAAAATAAAGCCTTGAATTTGAACATGTCGCAAGTGTTGAAAATCAATGCCGATTTTAAAATTATTGAAAATCATATTACCGAATTTTTTTCACAGGCGAGTATACGCATGCGATACGGGAGTTTTGCTCCGCTTGAAAGTCAATCTTTTTTCCAACAGGCAGAAATCATCGTGCCGGACGAAAATATTTTGTTGGAGTTTCAATTGCGCAATATCAAAATCAATGTTCCGGGACCAACGTCCATTCAGATTCCGAAAAAATATACTCCCATAAAAAACTGAAATATATTATTTGCCTGCGGCGAAAATCTTTTTTGGGTCATCTCTTTGCAAAAAATCATGGAACAGTCTTTTTCTCGAACAATCAAACAGAAGGCAATAGAAATTGGTTTTTCCGATTGCGGCATCACCGATGCAAAATCGTTGTCGGCAGAAAAAGAAACCCTGTTTTCAACATGGCTGACAAAAGGGTTTCACGCCGAAATGCACTATCTGGAACGCAATGCGGAGAAACGCTTTCACCCGCAATTGCTCTTTGAAGGCACTCAAAGCATTATTGTGGTGGTGTTGAATTACCACAATCCGCAATATTTCAAAGAGAAAAAATCGTCTTATCTCTTTTCGCAATACGCATTGGGACAGGATTATCACAAGGTGATCAAAGACAAACTAAACATATTGACCCATTTTATAACGGCACACTATCCGCAAAGTCGCAACCGTTGCTTTGTCGATTCTGCCCCTGTGTCGGAAAAGCAGCTTGCCTGCAAAGCAGGATTGGGAAATATTGGTAAAAATTCGCTGCTGCAAACCGAAAAAGGCTCTTATTTTTTCATCGGAGAGTTGTTTACCGATATTGTTTTGGAGTATGATTCTGCTTCGCAAAAAGATTTTTGCGGAACGTGCAATCGCTGCGTAGACGCCTGTCCGACAAATGCGTTGGCAGAGCCTTATTGCCTGAATGCCGGGCGTTGCCTTTCGTATCAAACCATAGAAAACAAATCGTGTATACCTCCCGAAATAGCCGACAAAACAGGAAAACATGTCTACGGTTGCGATATTTGTCAGCAGGTATGCCCCAACAACCAAAAAGCTGTTGCCACCAACACCGAAGCCTTTCGTGTCAAAGCCCCTTTTATTCAATGGACGGATAACGATTGGGAACATTTCAACGAAGAAGATTTTCATTTCTATTTCAACAATTCCGTTCTGTGTCGTTTGGGTGCGGAAAAACTGAGGCAAAACATCATCATCGCCTCCAAAAATACCGGCTAATTGTCAATTGTTAATGCCGCACGCCCGACACGGCAAAGCGTAACGTTCGGCTCAGGCAGAGCCTGAGCCGAACAAGGGTTTAACCCGCACGCACAAAAGAAACGTCTTGGTTGTCCGGAGGACAATATTTTCATAACCGCAGGTCAGCGACCTGCGGAAAGAAGACGTAACAACGTATCTGCTGCCTGAAAGGCAGGACTAAAAATAATTGTTACCGGTTAATTGTCAATTGTTAATGCCGAATTTTCCCGGCA
>JAIRTU010000087.1 GCA_031254735.1 Bacteroidales bacterium
ATCTCAGGAAGTTAGGCATGTCCAAACAAAAGGCGTACGAATATGGCAATACTCGCAAGGGTTATTGGCATATAGCCAACAGTTGGATACTATCAACGACCATAACGAATGCTCGTCTGCAAAAGGCGGGATATATTTTCCTTAGCGACTGCTACAAGTCGCTTGCAACCACTTATTAGAGAACCGCCGTGTACCGAACGGTACGCACGGTGGTGTGAGAGGTCGGAAAACGAAAGGTCTATACTTTCGTTTTCCTCCTACTCGATTATGATTTTTAGCAGGTTTTTGCTCGATATACATTAATAGATGCGGGGATAAATCTGCGAACGGTAAAAATCGAGACAGAATGATTGCAGATAAAAATAAGTTAACAATCGGCGATAGTTTTGTTCTTGTCAAATCGAAAAAATAATATAATTTTGCATGTCAAATAATTAAAATTGAATAATCATGAGAAACAAGACTGTTGCATGTTTGTTAATTTGCTGTATAACAACGCTTTGGTTTGGTTGCAAGACGCAAAAGAGCATAGAAACCACCTCGTCTGTCATGGCGGCAGAGCCGATAATTGTGTATAAAACCAAGAAAAATTATGACAAAAATGTTGCCGTTACGCTTTCGGAGGATAAAAAAACAATTGTAAGTTACCCGCACCCCAAAGATGTGTCTCAACGAAGTTATCCCACCGCTCTGAAAAAGGGTTATCTGCTGGATAACAGAGGGATTGGAAAAAATACGGCGTTTCTTTCCATGACGTATGAAGAATATGCAAAACTGCAAAAAGTACCGTCTTTGGACGAACTCAAACAAATGATAATTGATGATGATCCGATTGAAGCGATGTATTATTGCGGCGGGCGTACACGTTTTTCCGACCTTATATTTCAACTCAATCAACTTATAGATCAGGATTTTAAAGACTGCCAACGCATAAAATAGCCTTTTGTTGAAACAGCGTGTGTTGTTACTTGCAAAAAACCATCTGCCGATCTTACAAAGATACTCAATTTTTCGGATATATGCAAGTGTTTTTTCGGTTTTGTTATTGTTCAACCCGGGATTTACGGGATTGCCGGAACAACATGATTGTGCGTTGTTGTTGCGTGCGTGCGGATTAAACCTTTGAGGTTGAAAAAAACCTCAAAGGTTTGGTTTTCATCATATTACTTACAGAAATCATAGGTTGGACAATATTCCGGCTAAGCCAGAGCCTAAGCCGAACATTACGCTTTGTTGTGTGTAGTATGCGTAATTAACCACTGATCATTAACCGTTTATCACTAATCACTATTATTCGTTACTTGTCATTCTCTCGGCTTGCCGGTTTGCCAATATTCCAATTGTTGTGTTTCTTTTGTCTTTTTGAGATAGGTTTCTACGATATAATAATTTTTTTGTCCCGGAGATTTTACCAGCCACCCTTTTACAATTTCTTCTTTTGGAAAATCGCGTGCAACGGCACTGCGGACGGCAGCGGGAAGTTTGGCAGCAGGGTCAGCTATGGTTGTTTTGGTCTGTATCCATTGTCCTGAAACATCGGTAAAGGACGCCACATTTTCGCCGTATCGGTCGGAAAAAGAGAAATCCCAATCGCCGTCTTCATTTTCTTCCCATTTTACCGTTTTGGCGGAAGGGTACTTCAACTCGAAAGAGTCCACCACATTTTCGGGAATTTCACGTTTGATTTTTGCAACTTCTTCTTTTGCCACAGTTACATCTTCGTATCTGTCGTTGAAGGTATCTTCCAACCGCAAAAAATCGCCGTCGCGGGTGAACCATGCCGTAGCATGGGGTTGATTTACACCGCTTCGCTGTATAACAATTTGATAAACAGAGCCATATTTTGTCAGCCCTTCATATTCTTCATAGTCAATACTTTTGAAGATATATTCAGGGTAATTTATCCTCACCCACTTTTGAATATTGTTTGGCAACTCCGATTCTTCCAATTTTGCCGGATAGATGTCCAACTGCCGATCTTTGTCGAACTCTTTCCGCATTTTTTCTTCTTCTTTGAGTTGTTTTTTCGAGGCGGTTTCCGTTTCGGCTGTGTCGTCTTCGCTTGGTTCGTCGGCGGAGATAAATTTTCCGTTTTTATCCATATAAACGGTTGTCAACAGTTTTTTCTTGCTGTTTTGTTTTTCGTACAATTGCACAACAATTATATCTTCTTTATCTTTTATCACCTGTTTCGACATGGAATGGACTTTATAATCTTGATAAAACAGGTCAACGGTTTTTTTCCATGCGGCAGAAAATTTAGCGATGTCCCAATGTTCAATTGTCCCCATCCACTCGCCGTCCGAGTCGAAGACAGCTTCCATCTCGATATTTCGGCTTATCATTTTCACCGTATAAGAAGATTCTACTTCGTTGAACCGCCACACAGCATCGCTTGCCGAAGCAAAACGTTTTTTGTACGATTTCATAACGGCTTCCGGCACTCTGTCGGCTTCAACAATAGATTTATCGGCGGAAGACTGTTTCCCCTTTTGTGCATAAACAGCTGTTGAACAAATAGAAAGCAAGAAACTCACTATCATCAACTTTGTGAAAAATTCTTTCAAGATATTCATAAAATGCTTATTATTAAATTGTTATTTTGTTTATCTTCTGCGATAAGATAACTTTGGTCTGTATTCTTTGCCCAGGGCGCAACGTATCCCGATTTCGCCCCGAACGGCTAATGTGTTCATTTTGTCGATAGCCGAAGACGCTGTTATCCCTCTGTATTGCAGGTTACCGGATTCGTCTTCGTAAAGCAAATCGCCATTGTTGCTCGATTTTGCACTAATAAAACCATAATCAAACGATCCGCCTGCAAAAATATCCAATTTTTTTGTTATCTCAAACAAAAAATCAAAACCGACAGTTGCGGCAATGTTGAGCGGAAGGTTCAGTTTCCCGGCGGTTCTGCGGCTGCCGTCTGTTCCAAAACCATGATTGGGCATGTCGAAAAAATTGATATTCCATTCGGGATAATATCCTTGAGTTTCTAAATTGCCGCGTGTAACATTGTACTGTCCCATCAGAGGGAGTTGTACTTTCGCTCCGAAATGAAGGTGCATCATTCGTCGTTTTCTCAATCCGAAATCATATTGATAATGCAGTTCAATGGGAAGTTCTACATAGATTGCCGTCTGTATTTCACTCCAATCTCTAAAATAAATGTCTTTGCGATAAACATCTTCCTCATCATCGATTTTGTTGTCAAACGATACTTTGGCGCCGTCCAAATATCCGTTGGTGGAATACATCGACACGTCAAACCCTCCGCCTACGCCCCAATTGGGCGAAAAATAAAAACAGTACGACGCCTTGCCGGCAAAACCCAATCGGGGTTTGCTTTTTCCTCCCTCAATATTATAATTGAAAGAAAACATTCCTGTGCCAACGCCTGCGGTAAGGTAATGCCTGATGTATTGTGAGTGAAGCGAAAGTCCACTCAACAAAAATATCCCTAAAATGATCAATCTTGCGTTCATATTTGCGATTTTCAGTATTTTATATTAATTAATAGATTATTATTTTCTCTGTATACGTTATATTGTCGTTTGTTGTTACTTTCAGAATGTACATTCCCGAAGAAAAAGAAACTGTTTCCAAGCGAAAATCTCCGTTTTCGCTTTGCACGCTTTTCAATAATTTTCCCTCGAATGTATAGAACGAAGCATATACGACATTGTTGTATATTTTATTATCTTTATATAACAGAATTTGTAAAGAATTATTTTGTTGGACAGGATTTGGATATATTATAAAAGACGATTTGTCGGTTTTATCCATGCACCGTTCGCATGAGTGCATTCTGCTTCCGCCTTGCAAAGTCAGCCTGACACTGTAACAACCATTGAGTCCGCCCAATTCTTGATAAAACTGATTGGTAGCTCCCACAATCATTCTACTGTTCTTATACCATTGATACCCTGTGTATTCGTTTGTCGAATTGTCCACAAATATCACATCGTTCCATTTTTCCACCAATAGTTTATTGCTGTTTACAACAATGTATATGTTTTGACTCTTGTCTGTGCCGCATTTTCCTGTTGCTTCCGCATAATAATCTCCCGCATCGTCAAGACTTATTTCCGACAAGGCATAATAGCGACCTGTTGCTCCTGTGATGGAATTGTTGTTTTGATACCATTGATACGATACATCTTCGCCGGTGGCTTCAAGCATTAATTCCAAAGGTTCATCTTCGCAGAAGATAGATTTATTGCTCGTGATGGCGTGTATCTTGGTTTGCGGATAGACAAAAACAGAAAAACGGTCTTCCGCTCCCATGCATGTCTTGCCTCCCCATTTATGCAGAGGCGTTATTGTTACAACAGCCCGGTGAGTGGCTTCATCGTTGTTTTCTATGGTATACTTTCCGAAATTTCCTGTTTGCGTTCCCGACGGAAAACCCGAAAGCGTCCCCGATACAGTCCACTGAAAGGCTGTTGATGATGTTCCTGCAAAAACTATTTCTTTGGTTTGTTCGCCGCTGCACAGGGTATCGTTTTGCAATGGCGTAGTTTGTATTGGTTCGGGAAGTACGAAAATAGAAAAACTTGTATCTTTTCCTGTACAAATTATTTGATTTTCCATATAGCCGGGAGTTAATGTGATACGACTTGACAATGGCGTATTTCCTTTATTCACAACTTTATATCTTCCAAAATTTCCTGTTTGAATACCTGTGGGTATACTATCCGGTATATCCCCGTCGGCAATCCATTTGCAATGTGTTGCAGTGCCTGTAATAACCACAGGACGAGTGTATTCGCCGCTGCATAAGGTATCGTTTTGCAATGGCGTGGTTTGCTTTGGTTCGGGAAGTACGAAAATAGAAAAACTTGTATCTTTTCCTGTACAGATCATTTGATCTTTTTCATAGACGGGAGTTAACGTAATACGACTTGACAATTGCGTATTTCCTTTATTCTCAATTTTATATCTGCCAAAATTTCCTGTTTGAATACCTGCGGGTATACTGTCCGGCATATCTCCGCTTGCAATCCATTCGCAGCGTGTTGCAGTGCCTGTAAAAGCGACAGGGCGAGTGTAATCGCCGCTGCACAGCGTATCGTTGGACAAATTGTTTGTAAAAACAGGATTGGGAAGTACGTCAATTTGAATAGTGTCTGTAAGCGTATGGGAACAATTATTATCCTGCATTTTTATAAATTGATAACTTGTTGTGTCCAAAGGACTTATTTTCCACCGGTACAAACTGTCGAAAATAGATTTTATGGTGTCAAAACTGTTTCCGTCATCTGTTGTATAGATGAGTTCCCATGGAGAATGCCCCGCAAAATGCAAAACTACGGTTGTTGTATCTCCATAACATATTGTTCTTTCCTGTTGATGACCGGTTGTATCATTTTCTGCTTGAATAGATATTCTTTCAAATTCATACACTCCCAAATCTACCGTTCCATTACAGATACGTTGATTGTTGTCCAAATCGGTTGTTATGGAAGATAAGTCGGGCAGACTGTCGGGACTATAAAAAGCATTGTTCCCGACATTTATGGCAGGACTGCAAAACGACAGACGATAATTGCCGTTTGCCGTATCTGCAAATAGCGGATCTTCGTTTAAGATAACACCGTTTCCTACAGTATCTCCGCCTATTAAACTGTTTTGAAATCTAAAATTTGAAAGGTAAATTACACTTCTCAGAATATTTCTATTTTCACCAAATACCCCTTTATTTCCCCATACAATGGAATTGTGTATAGTACAGGAAGTTGCAGCGGGATTGTTCAAATAACCGATGTGAATTATACCGCCGCCCGAATTGTTGCAAACCGTTACGTTTGTTAAGAAGAGACCGGCATTAGAGGCATAGACCGACCCTGTGTTATATTCTGAGACATTTTCTGTGATAAGCACATTGGTTAATGTCGCAATTGAGAATCCCCATGAGAAATCATTTCCTGTTACGGCTATTCCTCCAATAAGCTCCGCTCTGTTTTTTGAGATAATTACAGTCTTTAGTGTAGCAACAGAATTTCCAAATACAATACCGCCGCCCTCATAAGCATGATTTTCGGTAATTATTACTTTCTCCAACACAGGAGACGAATAAGCACAATAAATTCCGCTCCCTTCATGAGCGTAATTTTCACTGATTTTCATATTTGTTAATCGAGGGGAAGTCAATCCCGGCATAGTGCCTAATCCGTCAATATATATACCTGCTCCAAATTCTGCATAATTGTTCTTAACTTGAAGATTGTTGTATAGAGGCGATGAGTTCACATTTGCTATGCCGCCTCCGTCCTTTGCATAAATTCCGCCTCCGTTGACTGATATATTATTCTGATTATTGTCCGCATTTCCTCCGCTTATGATAAATCCGTCCAAGCAGGCAATGCCGACATCTCCGGCAGAGATAATTACATGGTAGCAGTTATCTGTGCTGTCTCCCGTAATTCCTATATCTCCGCTTAAAACAGTCGAATGATTTTCCCAATTTCTTTGGGATAAATTGGTTTCATTTCCTGCAAAACCGCCGTAAACCTGTACGTTTTTTGCCAATACAAAAGCATTGTTTCTGCCTCCATTCCCTGTGCTGTTGTCTGTGGCATTATATAAAGGATAATAGGTTGCTGTCGCCACCCATATTTGCCTGATCACGGCGTCTGTTTTTGCGGCATATAAAGCGTCAGCCAATTCGGTGGTTGCGTTCTGCCAACTGTCGCCGCTGCCGTTTCCGGTGGTAGCCTGCCTGTTTACGTATACAATGCCGTTGACGTTGGGAGTAATGGTTTCGTCCGTACATTCGTAAGCACCCAAGTCGATCGTTCCATTGTGAAAACGATTTTTCCCGAGCATATCGGTCGAGATGAGAGAGAGGTCGGGAGTGGCATTTGGAAGATAAAAAGAATTATCGCCGACATCTATTGCCACACTAAAACGACTTAAACGATAATCTCCATTGGCAGGATCGACAAAAGAAGGATTTCCGTTTAAGATAATGCCGTTTCCGATGGTCGAACCTTCCATCAAACTGTTGGCATAGACAGGATTTCCTGTTGCGGTTGTATCGCTCGGCGTGATTCCGTCTATTTTTGTATTGCCCCAAATAATACTGTTGCGTATTTTTGGCGAAGCCGTAGATGTATTGTGAATGCTGTTTTTTTTACCGGTTTTGTTTTGAGTAACGGTAACATTGGTCAAAACAGGCAAACTGCTTGCTGCCGAATTGTACATTGCCCCGCCGCTGTCGAGAGCTATATTGTTGCTGATCAAAACGTTGGTAAACGCAGGCGAAGCATAGCTGTTGTAAACGCCTCCGCCGTTTCGTGCAGTTGCATTGTCTGTAATGATCAAATTTGTAAATTGCAGTTGAGAAGTTTGGGTGGTACGGCAATAAATACCTCCGCCATGCGATCGGCTTACAGGTCGGGTATTGACAGAAACGTTTCCTGTGCCGTTGGCATATCCTCCGCTGACGGTAAATCCGTCCAGAGAGGCATTTCCAAGATTGTCGGTTGCAATCACCACATGATAACAGCGGGTGCTGTCGTTGAGATTTCCGCTTAAAACAGTTTTATTTTTTGTCCAATTTCGCTGTGAAAAAGTGGTGTCATTCGCACTAAATCCTCCGAAAATTTTAATATTATTCTTCAACACAAAAGCATTGTCTCTATTGTTGGAGTCAACATATAGCAGATTGTCTGCCGCACGTATCGGGATATATGATCCTTCAGCCACCAAAACAGTGTCGCCCGCAGCAGCATTGTTGATCACACCTTGCAGATCGTCGGAAGCATTTGCCCACGAATTTCCGGAATTTGCCGCGCTCCCTCCATTCTTTACAAACCATTTTTGTCCCTGACCGAATACCATACAGCCGACAGTAAACAAAAAACAAAATAAAAACAGGCGTTTCATGATACGATCATATTATTTTATCTTACAAAATTATAATAAATTTTAATACAAAAAGATAAAAATGAAAATAATAATCCCAAAATGTCCGGCAGGAGCT
>JAIRTU010000135.1 GCA_031254735.1 Bacteroidales bacterium
AAATACCTCGAAAACGGCAGAGAAGCCTTCGGCACAAAATTTGGAATGAACTACATGGACATTTACAATAACGGATATATTATTCCCATTGTCGATTTGCATGTACGTTATTTAGACAGCGTCCGTTTGAGCGAAGTGCTTGTTGTGGAGACGATATATGTTCCTTCCAAGTCGGCGAAATTGGTGTTTGATTACAAAATTTATCGGCAATCAGACCATTCGGCAGTGGCAGAGGCAAGCACTACGCAACTTTTTATGACCAAAGAAGGCGAATTGGAACTTTCCATGCCCGATTTTTATCGGCAGTGGAAAACAAAATGGGGAGTGTGAACCGATATGTACAGTAGATTTTTCATTTAAATTAAAAAATATAAAAACGTGACAAGATTTATAATTTCCGTGTATCATTTTTTCAAGAAGAAAAAAGTTTTGTTCTACTCAATGGTGCTGTTGAGTAGTTTGGTGTTTGGATTTTTTGCTTTGAAAATCAATTTTGAAGAAGATATTACCTCTCTGCTGCCTGCGGTGGAAGAGGGAGGCAGCGAAAAGTTGGTTTTTTCCAATTTAAAGGTAAAAGATAAAGTCTTTGTTCAGTTCAACGCCGTTTCCGATACGGTTTCTCCCGAAGCGTTGATAGAGGCTTGCGATGCGTTTGTGGAGGCTTTGCTGGAAAAAGATACGCTTCACAACGCAATAGGGACGGTTTTGTATAGGCTGGACGACGGCTTTTTGGAAACGGCTATCCGCTTTCTGTACGAAAACGTGCCGGTGTTTTTAGACAGTTCGCAATACGGAGACTTGGAGGCTCTTTTTCAAAACGAACACATCGAAAAACAAATGCAGGAGAATTATACCCTGGCGGCTTCTGCTGCGGGAATGGCGTTTTTGGAAATGATTGTTCAAGACCCTGTCGGCATGCGGAATATTTTCATTTCGGGCATGGGCGATATGGGCGCCGGTTTGGGCGGCAATTATACTTTTTACGACAGCCATATTTTTTCGCCCGACACAACGGTTGCCATTGCTTTTATCTCTCCCAATTTCAAATCGTTCGACTCGAAACAGGGGCTGCGTCTGTCCAAGATGATAGAAGAAGAAATGGACAGCTTTCACAAGAAAAATTCCGGCATCGAAATACTGTATCACGGTTCGCCCATTCAGGGAGTGTACAATTCAAAACGTATCAAACAGGATTTGTTGCTGACAATTTCTATCTCACTTGTGTTGATATTTGTTCTTTTATTGATGTGTTTCAAAAATAAATCCACTTTGTTGTATTTGATTGCTCCTGTTCTTTACGGCACATTGTTTGCGTTGGCGGTGGTTTATTGGGTTCAGGGCAGCATGTCGCTGATGGCAGTGGGGATAGGTGCGGTGATTATGGGCGTTGCGTTCAGTTATTGTCTGCATGTGATTACTCATTTTAAATATTTCAACAATCCGGTGTATGTGTTGTGGGATCAGGTCGACCCTGTTGTTTTGGGTTCTTTGACCACCATAGGTGCTTTTGTGGGATTGATATTTACGCAATCGGAACTATTGAACGACTTCGGATTGTTTGCTTCTTTGGGCGTGGCGGGAACGGCTTTGTTCTGTCTTTTCTTTCTTCCTCAATTCTTCAACACCAAAAACAACAAGAAACGAGGCAAAGCATTTGATGTTATCGAAAAAATAAATGCCTATCCTGTTGAAAAACATCGATGGTTGATAGTGTTGATAGTGGCGGTGAGCGTTTTTTGTATTGCCATTTCAAGCAGGGTGGGTTTCGATTCCGATTTACGCAACTTGGGCTATCATCATAAAAAGATAGTCCGTTCGCAGAATTTACTTGCTTCAAAAACCACCAACAATTATTCCACCGTCTATTTTGCCGCCTCTTCTTCCGATTTGGATTCGGCGTTGGTATCGGCGAAAAAACTTTGTCAAAAATTAGACAAACAAGTAAAACAACATCATATACAGGGATATTCCACCATGTTTTCTTTGTTTATCCCCATGGAAGAACAACAAAAACGTATCGAGCGTTGGAATGCCTTTTGGACGTCGGACAAAAAAGAAGAAGTCAAACGCAAAATAGAAACAGCCGCAAGTCGGCATGGTTTTACTTCCGGCACGTTTACTCCTTTTTATAATATGTTAGACTACGAATACGAGCCTGTTTCTTTGTACGATGCAGAAATTCTTCCCGAAGAGTTGCAGGAAAATATTATAGAATTTTCGGGTGATAAATATCTTGTATTTATTCCTGTCCGCATGGATAAACAGCAGGTGGTAGAGGTCGGCGACGCCGTTATCGACAAAGACCCCAATCATATTGTCATCGACCCCATGTACTACACAAGCGATATGGTGAAAATGGTGCATAACGATTTCAATCTGGCACTCGGAATCACCACCTTGTTTGTCTTGATAGTCTTGTTGATTTCGTACAAAAGCATCTTGCTTGCCGCAATAGCCTTTTTGCCCATGGGTTTGAGTTGGTATATTGTCTTGGGCTTTATGGCGGTGTTTGGAATGAACTTCAATTTGATAAACATTGTGATTTCCGCATTTATTTTCGGGGTGGGAGTAGATTACAGCATTTTTATCATGGACGGTCTGCTTGAAAAATACCGCAGAAACGATCCTGTATTAACCTATCACAAAACGGCAATATTTTTCTCTGCCGTCATCTTGATCATCGTTATTTCGTCTTTACTCTTTGCGATACACCCTGCTATTTCTTCCATAGGTGCGTCCACGTTGGTAGGAATGATTTCTACCATTATGATTGCGTATATCTTGCAGCCGTATTTGTTTTCGGTGTTGGTAACAAACAGAGCCAAACAGGGAAAAGCACCTCTTGCTCTGGATAATCTGTTCACAACAAGAAACGAATGGGCTGTTCGACAGATAAAGAACAACTATCTGTACAAACGCCACAAAGTAGAACGACTATTGAAAAAAGAACTCCGCCAAACAACCAATTATTCCCTGCTGACCCATGCGGCAAAAGATAAAGCCGCCCTGTTGGATTATGGTTGCGGAAACGGATATGCTTCTTATTGGGCAGCTTTGCAAAACAATCAAATGCACATCACAGGCTTCGACCTCGACAAAGAATATATTGCCCTGTCGGACAATTGTTATCAAAAGACTTCTTTGATGACATTTACGGTTGATGTTGCTGTTTTGGAAGAAAATTATGATCTGCTTATTCTTCAAAAAGAATATCAGGAGGTAGACGAAAAGATATTGAACCGGTTGTTTTCCAACGCAAAAACGATACTTGTTCGGAAGGCAATCGCACCTCGGTACAGTCGGTTGTTGGATACGTATTCCTTTGTTCAAGACGGAGAAGACGAGCTTTTTGTACGGTACAACGCCAAAAACATCAGTTGAAACATATTATCAAATTCGGTTTTTAATCATTATTTAATCATTCATTAAAAAATATAATTTATGGACAGGAAAGTATTTATAGCAGCAGCCAAAAGAACGCCCATAGGAAAGTTTATGGGTTCGTTAGCCAACTTCACGCCGGGCGAACTCGGTGCGTTGGTCATTGAAGATATTTTACGGCAAACAGGTATACGTCCCGAACAGGTAGAAGAAGTTATCGGAGGCAATGTGCTTTCGGCAGGACAGAAACAGGGTGTTATTCGTCAGGCGGCTATCAAGGCGGGCATTCCGTCGCAAGTGCCGGCATACGGTATCAACATGGTGTGCGGCAGCGGAATGAAAGCCGTGATGAACGCTTTTGCCGACATCAAAATCGGAGATGTGGACATGGCAATAGCAGGCGGAACAGAAAACATGTCGAATGCAGGATTTGTTCTCAACGGCAGCATTCGTTCGGGACATAAAATGGGCAACCTGCAAGCTGTTGACCACATGGTATGCGACGGACTGACAGACGCTTTCAACGATTATCACATGGGCATCACCGCCGAAAATATAGCAGAGAAATATCACATCACACGCGAAGAACAGGATACTTTTGCTTATCATTCGCAACAAAAAGCCATCAAAGCCGTCGATTCGGGTGCTTTCGACAAAGAAATTGTTCCTGTACCGCTGATCTCTAAAAGAGAAACCCTTACTTTCAGCAAAGACGAATACCCCAATCGGACGTCTACGCTCGAAAAGTTGGCGGCGTTGAGACCTGCCTTCAAAAAAGACGGCACTGTAACGGCAGG
>JAIRTU010000162.1 GCA_031254735.1 Bacteroidales bacterium
ATTACAGGCATATTTCCGATTACGAACACTGGAAACAGGAACTCGGAAAAGAACTGGCAAATTACCCGAACACACCATGGATAGATTGGCAAATACCTTTTGACACGGCGACTTTCACGCCCGAATGTTTTGAAAATACTTACGACAAAAATCAACATTTGTCGAATTACGGAATGATTATTACTGCCTACAAACTTGCAAACATGCTCAAAGACAGCAACCGTTACGATTTTCCTGACCGCAGTAAGGAAAAAGAATGGCTTGCGGATTTCTCCAATCAGCCGCATTTCATTCTTAATCAGCCAATGCCTGCAACTATGCAAAATGTCTATCAGGTGGCGAAAGACGAGACAATAAATAATCTTGAAGTAACAGAAATGCTGGTTATGCAGGAAAAAGATTACGATCAGATAGTAATGAAAATCAACAAAAACCAACAGCTCCCGCAAACGTTACATTGTGTTTTACAGGGTGAATTAGCGGGGCAAAAATTGCAGTTTCAGATACTGTTTATAAAAATACAAGGCATAAATCCTGTCGGTTTCGATGTGTATATTGCAAATATTCGCAATGACTTAAAGGTCGAAAAGATAATGAGCATACAGCATTAACCACCTTGCAGCAATCAATTTGTAACCTGCCGAAAATTAATTTTATTTTGCGTCCTTTGTGACAAAAAGAAGTAAAAAATCAAGATATTGTGCATAATCAATGTATGCACGGTCGATTGCTAACGTTGAATCTTTGGGTAAATGGATTTCTTTGAGCAAGTAATGGTCATGTTTAGCGGCAGAAGTCAAATCGACAACCATCGAAACTCCTTCCGTATATTTCATGAGCGTATGGACTTTCATTCCGCCTTTCTTTTTGCCTGTCTTGGGTTTGCGACCAACGCCTTATAAGACTGTCGTCAAAGAGCGAAATGGTCGTTGAATCCATCATATAAAGTAGTTTTTCCCACTCTTTTTACTCTTTTTGCTCTTTTGTCGTTCGGCTGTCCACTAAAAATGGGGGTATACTTCTTCAAAAGCAGGGCGTAAACCTGTGCAAAGAACATTGAAGGACGACGCTTGTTTGCCTCCGAAAATGTGCTGCGACGAACCATATAATCCAAGCCCAGATGCGCAAATTTACGGGCTTCAACTTGCATTCCAATCTCTACTTCTCGCAGTGAATCAAAGCGATTGAATACAGCGAAAAGCATTACCACAAGGTGATTATAGCCGTTTAACTTCTTTACCTACTCCTCGCTGCCGCGAATATTTTTGCTCAATTGATCTACTGGTTGACGTGCTATCAACTTTAACAGCTGATTAAACACCGGCTGTCCGGTAAAATTTGTATCTTTGCCCATTGGTCTAATTTTATTGTTTAGTAGCGCAAAATTAGCCCAAAAAGGGCTGACTTCCATCATCGGAAATCAGCCCTGATTTTTCCCCCTCTAAAAATGTTTACCGGACAGTACTAAATGATATTGAACATGAAAAAAGCATTTTTTTGTATCAAAAGTGAGTGTTGCAGTGCGGAAAACAGGAAAATGAAAGAGTATACGAGCGACAGTTCGTGTTCCTTCATTTTTGTTTGTGCTACCCCCACAGCGGCTCATTCTGCCAGCCAGTGGGGAAGCCCATTGCTTTACTATCGATAGTTGGATATTCAGACAGCAACAGGTTGAACTTTTGCGTAAACGTACTGTATGGCGAAACGGTGGACAGGAAATATTTGACGATGCAAATGCGGTAGTGAAAATAAAAAGGCCCGCGCATTTGAGCATTGTTAAGAGGCTTTGCGGGCGCTGACGGCACAAAAGTACAGCTAATATTTGAATCGGCAAAATTTTTTTTGCCAAAAATTTAGGGACAAGGTACTATGCCTTGCCCACATTGTCTGAAATACATTCACCAACCGGCAGGTTCGTTAAGCACCCTGACAGCCACATTTCCCCTCTTGTGGCCCTGATCCACATAAGCATGGGCTTTAACAATTTGCTCCAGCGCATATTCTCTGTCGATGACCGTCCGCAGCTTACCCTGCCCAATAAATTCTTTGATGTCCCGCAGCTCACCCGTACCCCTGTTTCGCAGACTTTTCACGGTGACAAATTTTCCTTCCGGTTTGAGCATACGTTTACAAGCTGATTTCTTCGCCCTGCCTACAGCATCGAACACAATATCAAACCGGCCGGAGAACAGCGAAAAGTCTTGCCGGGCATAGTCCAGCGCCTCGCACGCTCCCAGAGACTTTACCAACTCTCTGTTTCCGGCGCTGCACACACCTGTCACCTCCGCCCCCAGAATACGGGCAATTTGGACGGCAAACGTCCCCACGCTGCCCGATGCGCCGTAAATCATGACTTTTTGTCCGCTTTTAATTTCGGCGCTGTTCAAAAACCGTAAAGCGGTGACGCTGTTGCTCGGAACGGTAGCCGATTCGATGAAAGTCATGCTGTCGGGTTTCCGTGAAATCAGCGAGTTTTCGGGCAATGCCACATATTCCGCATACCCGCCGAACTGCAATCCGCAGGAGGCAAAAACGGCGTCCCCCGTTCTGTACTCCCTGACGCTGCTGCCGGCAGCCTCGACGACTCCTGCAACGTCGCCTCCCAATATTTGTATTTTCTTTGGCCGGAACAATCCGTTAATCAGCCTTACAGCCCACGGATCGGCTTTTCTGAACCGGCAATCGGCCGCAGAAACATCCGTGGCGTAAACTTTTATCAATATCTCATTTTCTTTGGGTACAGGTTTGGCGACATTCGCCAGCTGGAGCGTTTGCGCGTCTCCGTACCTTTTGTAAATAGCGGCTTTCATTCTGGTAGCTCTGACGGTTACTGATGCTTGTTTGACTTTGACTACAAAATACAAAAACTCAAGGTCAAAGTTACACAAATTTTTGAAATGGCAATTAATGCTGATGTGCTGGCTTTAATGGTGCGCTGTTACACAGCTATAGTCGGGCTGTCCGTTTCGTCTTTTCTCAATGAATTTTGTGCATCTAAAAATATTGAGTAAATTTGTCATCTGTATTGAGTAAATTTGCTACTTGTATTGAGTAAATTTGTTTTTATGTTTGAACGTCCACATTTGAAATTGGTTCAGGAAAGAGTTGAAGAGCCTCGAAAGTTTATTCAGGTTATTCTGGGGCCTCGCCAAGTGGGTAAAACTACAATGGTAACCCAGCTTCTGGCAAAGTTATCCATTCCAAACCTCTACGACTCGGCAGATGCTGTTTCAGCAGCAAATCCTGCATGGTTAATGCAGGTATGGGAGTCGGCCAGATTACGGATGAAGGCATCCAGAGCTGCGGAATTTTTGCTGGTGATTGATGAAATACAAAAGGTTGGCAGCTGGAGTGAAGTAGTAAAGCGGCAATGGGATAAGGATACCCGCGAGAATATCAACATGAAAGTGATTTTGCTCGGTTCTTCACGGCTATTAATCCAAAAAGGGTTAACAGAATCTTTAGCCGGTCGCTTTGAAACCCTGTACTTAGGCCACTGGTCGTACCCTGAAATGCAGGCGGCTTTTGGGTGGAGTATTGAACAGTATGTTTACTTTGGTGGTTATCCGGCATCAGCAACATTAATTAGCGATGAAGAGCGTTGGAAGAGCTACATCAAGGATTCGCTTATTGAAACAAGCATTTCCAAAGATATACTAATGCTTACGCGAGTGGATAAGCCGGTTCTGCTAAAGCGATTATTTGAATTAGGCTGCCTGTACTCCGGACAGATTTTGTCCTATACAAAAATAGTAGGCCAGCTGCAAGATGCCGGTAACACTACGACGCTGGCAAATTACCTGAAGCTTTTATCGGACTGTGGCTTGCTGGGGGGCTTAGATAAGTATGCCGGCGATATAATCCGTAAGCGTGCTTCCAGCCCCAAATTTCAGGTGTACAACAATGCCTTAATTAGCGCTCAGAGCAACAGTAGCTACGAAACGACAGCCATCAACCCCGAATTATGGGGGCGGCTTGTTGAATCTTCTGTGGGTACACATTTAGCTAATCATTCTATTTCTGAAAGATACAACCTCTACTATTGGCGAGATGGCAATTGCGAGGTTGATTTTGTATTGGAAAAAGGAGGTAAAGTGGCTGGTCTTGAAGTAAAAAGCGGAGTGAAGGCCAGCAGTGCAGGGATGGGAGCCTTTGCAGAGAGATTTCATCCCGAAAAAGTGCTATTGGTGGGCGCTGGTGGTATTCCTTATGATGAGTTTTTGAAAATTAATCCCAAAGAAATTTTTTAGCCATTCACCATACAGCTCCCATGATTTGTTTACAAACTTGATGTTTTTCAGGAGATGTTTTCCAAGACAAATCCGATAATTTTTTCATGTTGAATCAAAAGCCGTGAGTACACCGGCGTTGACAGCGCTTTTTTGATGCTGATTTTCTCAATGGCAGCAATATCCCTAATATACCGCGAACAATCGTAGGTAATATCTTTTGTATCAGCCACGAACGGTATTTTATTGTAACACAGGGCATAGTCGCCAATAAGTTGTCGGCCACATTTTTTGCACAAATAATTTTGTTTTCTTATACGATTACCGTTTATTTTTTTACCTTTGTGCTTTGGCAATCGGGACAATGAAGTGTAATTGTTCTTTTTTTATTTTCTTTTTTTTTTGTAAAAATACATTTTTTGACCGGTTGCCAAATTTTCATACGTGCATACCTTTTTGAGTGATGTCATCTATTGTCAGAACAAATAATTACCTTTGCGCACAAAAACTAGTAAATAATGGCACATACGACAGAGATAAATTGTCCCCATTGCGGGAACAACAACCTGGTCAAGCAGGGCAAAACAGGCAACGGGACACAAAAATGGCAATGCAACCAATGCAAAAAGTATTTTCGTTTGGAGTACCGCTATCGGGCATGTCAGGTCGATATCAAAGAGAAAATACTCGAAATGGCGCTCAACAACAGCGGTGTTCGCGACACAGGCAGGGTGTTAAAGATAAGTAAGGATACGGTATGCTCCGCATTTAAAAAAAACCGCCCATGCAAATCCCTACTTTCTGACGTGAAACAGATTACATAATTCAGCTCGGTTGGAAATCGAGACACGTTTTTCAGCAGAAATGGACGAGCTTTGGAGTTTTGTTCAAAACAAAGGTAATCAACGTTGGACGTGGTATGCGATAGAGCGCCGGTCGGGCGTCACTTTGGCGTGGCACAACGGGAAGCGGCAGGATAAAGATTTTTTAGTTCTTTGGGATTTGTTAAAAGCATTTTCGATAAGCAGATACCACACGGACGATTGGGGGAGCCTACTCAAAATATATTCCGTCGGAAAAACACCGAATAGGGAAAGACAAAACGTGGAAAATAGAGCGTAAAAAACTTAACTTCAGAACCCAGTTGAAACGGTTGAACAGAAAAGCTGTCTGTTTTTCAAAAAATGAACAGCTTCACGATAATGTGATTGGAATGTACATTGAAAAGTACTATTATAAAACAGGAACATATGGAAATAATTTCACCTGATAATTTATGACGCCACCTCATTGTAAAACATTTGGGGTATAAGTTTGTATTGACGGGCGATAACCCAAAAGAAATCTTGCAAAATATGATGGTTAATAACCAAGATAATATCAAACAGAAAATTGCCAATGCAAACATATTGTTAGCTCCACACCACGGGCGAACAGGCGAATTTTGCGAAGATTTTTTCAAATGTGTAAATCCTGTTTTAACGGTTGTTTCAGACAAATCAATAGTTCATACGACACAAGAAGAAACAAGCAATGTTTATAAGGGAATGGGTGCAAAATTGAATGATAGAGATAGATATGTATTAACAACACGAAACGATGGAACTATTTTATTCAATGTTCAATCAGAAAATTGTACAGTTTCATCAAACAAGGAGGGTTATTAATATGGAGACAAAAATACCATTCTATAATTTATTAAATATGTTTTTAACAGACTTAATTTTTGCGGGTTGTTGTGGTTTATTATTTAACTGTCAGATGCTTAAATTTATTCAATCGGGTTTCTTTCAAACTATGAAAGGAACAAATTTCGGGTTTGAAACGGTAATAACTATTAGTGCCTTTGCCATTTTATATGAAATAGGATTGGTTATAAATAGAATAGATTCTTTGATAGAAGATTTGTTGAGAAAATCTTCTGTTATTTTACCTTTTGATAATGATTACCGGAAATTTAATAAAAAGAAAAAATATTTCCAATTTTGAGTACATTATCAAGGGAATTTGCTTTATCAAGAACTTCAATGACACTGTTTTTAATAATGACTATCCTCGCTTGTCTTCAATGTTATTGGATTTTTGCAGTAATTATGTTTGTTTTAACTCTTATATTTTATTTCTCAATGAGAAAACATGCTACTAAAATTACTGAATTAATAAAGAATTTAAATTAAAAATACAATATATGGCATTAGAAATACAGCAGAAAGGCGGAAAAATATTTGCACCACTGAAAGACAAATGGCTAACAGAAACCCCAGAAGAAACAGTCAGACAAAATTATATCTGTACGTTGGTAAACGATTACGGCTACTCGCTTGACCAAATGGAGCAGGAACTCAACCTGACAAACTCCCAACGAGGAACAGGCAGAGCAAGAGCCGATATTATTGTTTGGGAATCGGAAGATCACTCCAAAAGTCCTGTGATTATCGTTGAATGCAAAGCACAAAATATCACAATCAAAGAAGCCGATTATTTTCAGGGACAGAACTACGCCTACTTTTCGGGCGCAAAGTTTTTCGTTACCACCAACGAAAAAGAAACAAAGTATTTTCAGGTAAAACAGGGTGAATTTCCAAAACATTTAGGCAATGAAATTATTGCAATTCCACACGCCAAAGATCTGAAAGACGAAAAGAAAATTGAAAAGTTGCTCAATGCAACTAAAATTTTTGAGCGCGACGAGTTCGCCAAACTGCTTTTTGCCTGCCACAACGTAATCCGCGACAACGACAAATTTTCGCCCGAAATGGCTTTCGACGAAATTTCAAAAATCCTGTTCATAAAAATTTGGTACGAACGCAAACAAGCGAGAGGCAAAATTTTTTCGCTCGAAAAATTCAAAGAACTCAAAAAGGCAAACGATGAATTTGCAGCAAAAGACGACAAACCGTTTTATCAAAAAATCTTTGACAATGTTAAAGCCGATTATCAGCAACAAGACCTTTTTGATGTGAGCGATAACATAAAATTGCGAGAAAACAGCATTGAAAGTATTATTCAAAAGTTGGAAAAATATAACCTTTCCGACACTTCGGACGATGTGAAAGGCATTGCGTTTGAGGAGTTTTTGGGTAAGACATTCAGAGGCGAACTCGGACAGTTTTTCACGCCCCGCACGCTCGTTGATTTTATGGTGGAAACGCTTGACCCGCAAGAGGGCGAAACTATTTGCGACCCTTGCTGCGGCAGCGGCGGTTTTCTAATCAAAGCGTTTGAATACATTCGCGAAAGTATTGAAAAAGAGATAGAAATAGAAAAGGAACGAATTAAAAATCAATACTTTGACGAAAAATTTGAAAAAGCAAGCGACAAAGAAAAAGAAGCAACCACGCAAAAAGTAAATGAATTGTTGGCAAAACTGAATGACGAACTCAATCCGTCAAACAAAAAATCGCGCCTTTACAATCTGAGCAATTGGAGTATCTACGGCACAGATGCCAACCCTCGAATGGCACGCACCGCCAAAATGAATATGATTATGCACGGCGACGGACACGGCGGAGTTCACCACAACGATGGACTGCTGAATATTAACGGTATTTTTGAAAAACGCTTTGATGTAATTTTGACAAATCCGCCTTTCGGCTCGCAAGTGTCTGCCGACCAAAAAATTACCGAAGAAGACAAATACACCGACACCGAAAAAATCAAATACTACAACGAGCGTTACGGCGATGAGTACAAACAAGCCGTCCGTCAGGTTACCGACAATATCGGTAAGCCCTTGCTTAATCTTTTTGACACAGGCATTTACAGCAAGAAAACTGAAACGCTGTTTATTGAACGCTGTTTGAATTTACTCAACCCGGGCGGACGAATGGGAATTGTGTTGCCCGAAGGCGTGTTGAATAATCCTGATTTGCAACGTATTAGAGAATATGTTGAAGGGCGGGCAAAAATTTTGTTTATTGTTTCTATTCCTTCCGATGTTTTCAAATCGTCAAAGGCAACCGTAAAACCGAGCATTGTTTTTCTCAAACGTTTTACCGAAGACGAAGAAAAACAATATAACGACATTGTAAAAGCGGTTTCGGAAGAAAAGAACGCCGAATTTGCACCGCGATACGAAGTTTTAGATAACAAAATTGCCGATGCCGATGCCGAGTGGAAAAACGAAAAAGACAAGACAAAAAAGAAAGAATTAAGCGACACGCTGAAAGCGATAAAAAAGAAAGTTGCCGCAGAAAGGAAGAAATTAGACACGGAAAAAACGACTGCAATTAAAGCCGAAGTAAAAGAACGGTTTGATTATCAGATACCTGTTGCCGAAGTAGAAAAAGCGGGCATTGACAGCAAAGGCGCGAAAATAGAGAACGATTTAGAGCCGATTGCAAAAGCATTTTCAGATTACCGCAATGAAAAAAATCTTTGGGAAATATTGAAACGGAAAAACGGTTACAGCATTTCCGACGATGGCGAAATAAGCAGAATAACAATGTTAAACGAACCACAAGCAACCAACGGCAAATAAACTATGGAAACAACACTTTTGAAATTTATTTCCTTTAAGGACTTGTATTTGTGGGACGTGAAACGGCTGTTTTTGAAAAAAATAAAATCAATTTTTCCTGTCGTGCCATTATGCGATTATATTCAAGAAGAGAGTAATAGAATAAAACCAGCCGACTTTCCAACCGACTACCATAAAATTCTTGGCGTGAATAATTTTAGCGGAATTTTTGATGCTTATTCGCAGTTGGGCAGCGAAATAAAACAGCCATACAAAATAATGGACGAGGGCTTTTTGGCATACAATCCATATCGTGTAAATGTTGGCTCTATCGGAATAAAAACCAAAGAACACAAACACGACTTAATCAGTCCTGCCTATGTTGTTTTTTCCTGCAAAGACAAACTTAAACCCGAATTTTTGTTTAAATTATTCAAAACAAACACATTTAACAAAGTGATAAATGAAAATACGACGGGTTCTGTCAGGCAAAATTTGACTTTTGACATACTGAAATCACTTGAAATTCCCCTGCCAACGCCAACCGAGCAGGACATAATCTTGAAAGAATACAATGCAAAAATGCAGGAGGCGGAGGAGGTGGAAAAAGAGGTGGAAGGTATAAATATTTTAATTATCAATGAATTACACAAACAACTTGGAATACAAATTGAAAATAAAGAAGCCGTTAAGAATAAATTGTTGTTTGTAACATTCAAAGATATTAGGCGATGGGATTTTTTATTTTTATCAGGCAGCGTACCAAATATAAACACGAGTTTTCCCAAAGTAAAATTCGCAGATATAATTTCGACATTTAACGCCAACTATAACAAGTCAATTCGCATAAATACAATAAATTATCCAAAAAATGATTTTAGATATATTGGAATGGAACATATTGAAAAAGAAACAGGTATTTTATTGGATATGCCCAAAGTTAAAGGAAATGAAATAAAAAGCCAAACATTGCAAGTTCCAAAAGGATTTATGCTTTTTGGGAAATTGCGTCCATATTTGAACAAATATTGGATAAATAATACTGATTATGAGAATATTATATGTTCGTCGGAATTTTTGGTTTTTGACATAAATGAAAAAATAGCGGATAAAGCATTTTTCAAATATGTTTTATCGTCTGATATTATTCAGCAACAAATAACAGACAAAACAAGCGGCGCAAGAATGCCAAGAATCAACGAATCGACATTTTTGAATCTTGAATTTCCGCTTCCCGACCTTGCCACTCAAAAATCAATCGCCGACAAACTTGATGCAATGGTAGCCGAGCAAAAAGCCAAACGGACAAAAGTCGCCGAACTGAAACAGCAGGCATTACAAGAGTTTGAAAATGCGATATTTGTAAAATTAATATGAATAATTCAGTAATTTTGTAAAACGATTAAAATTCAAGATATTATGTCCGAATCCCAAAACATAGAATACAAAAATAAAATGACAAGAGAAGAATTGTTGGAACACTTGCGAGACATTGAGTGGGAAAACTTTGAGGTTAAAACAGCCAAAACAGATGTTCCGAAAGATGTTTGGGAAACCGTTTCGGCTTTTTCCAACACTTCGGGCGGTTGGATTGTGTTCGGCGTGTCGGAAAAGAAAAAGAGATTTGAGGTTGTCGGCGTTGATGATGTTGAAAAATTGGAAAATGATATGCTCACAACACTGCGTTCCAAGACGAAGTTCAATATTAAACTGTCGCCGAAAGCGAAACGATACAAGATTGAAAAGAAAAATGTTTTGGCGTTTTATATTCCGTCTTCCGACATTAAGCCTGTGTATTTCAACGGAATACAAAACACTTTCATTCGTACCGGCAGCGGCGACCAACAAGCGAGCGAGTTTGAAATAAATGCCCTGTATCGCGACCAAAAGTTCGGCACAATGTCAGGGAAAGTCGTTGAAGGCACGAGCGTGGATTCTCTTAATGCAGAATCATACAAGAATTTTCGCGATTATCTGCAACGAATGGTGCCGCGTTTGCACTACAACAAATTGAAAGACGATGCTTTCAACGCCAAACTGCATATCGTAAAGAACGGCAAACTCACTTATGGCGGATTACTCTTTTTGGGCAAAAACGAGGAAATATGCAATTATATTGACGACTTTCGCGTTGATTATTTGGAAATTCCAGGCACAAGTTACCGCGATGCAGCAACTCGTTACACTTTCCGCATACAAGAGCAGGAAAACCTTTGGGAATACTATTTTGCTTTGTTTCAACGCCTGACGCTTTATGCAAACAACCCGTTTTCAATTGGGGAAATGGGAATCGGACACGAGGACACAAAAGAGATGGACGCTTTGCGTGAAGCATTAGTTAATATGCTGACACACACCGATTATTTCAGTCCGATGAAGCCGCGTATCAGGGTTTTTACCAACCGCATAGAATTTGAAAACCCCGGTGCTTTGCCCCGGCCATTAGAACAACTTTTGAAAGCAGATGAATCTATACCGCGAAACCCTGTTTTAGCAAAACTGTTTCGTGTTGCAAAACTGTGTGAAACTGCGGGTTATGGCTTTGATAAAATGCTCGAATGGAAGTATCAGACAGGCAACGAAGTTCTTTTTGAAAGCACGGTAGATAAGACAAAATTTACCTTTATGCTTGATGAAAACGCAGTAGTCAAGAGTACAGAAAAAAGTACAGAGAAAACTGCCGAAAGTACAGAGAAAACAGAGGAAGGTACACAGAAAACTGTACAGAAAACTGCAGAAAACTACACAGAAAACGAAAAAACCGTACAGAAAACAGCAGAAAACTACACAGAAAACGAAAAAACTGCACAGAAAATTATGCTGTTGATGTCAGAAAATCCTGCTATTACAAAATCGCAATTGTCTGAAAACATTGGGATTTCTGTTTCTGCAATCAGCCAACAAATAGCAAAATTAAAGAAACAAAACTTACTCCGCCGAGATGGTGCCGACAAAGGTGGAAAGTGGGTAATAATTGACGAAGAAAAACAATAAATCGAAATAGTTACGCCCGAATCTCAAAACATAGAATACAAGTCAAGTTGGCGTGATGATTACTTTGGTGGATTTGCGGCTTTGCTTTGTGAATATTTTTCCGTTTTCATTCAATTGTATTTCAAAATTTGACAAGAATACACAAAGGAAACACCAAGTTGGCAAGGAAGAAACGACAAGGCGTAATCCTGCTAATCCTAATTCAGACAGTGAGAAACATCTGTTCAATCACTTTCACTGCCAGCCACGCCATGGTTGCGGGCGACAATTGCAAGGCTTTTTCATTTGCGATAAATTCAGGACTGTGCAGATTGCTCGGACACTCGTCGATTTTTACGCCCAAACGGTAAAAAACAGCAGGCA
>JAIRTU010000189.1 GCA_031254735.1 Bacteroidales bacterium
TATTTTATTGTTGTATATCTTCTTTATTTTCTTCTGTTTGTTTTACGTTTTCATTAATGAAATCATCAGAAGGGTCTATGAACATTCCTCGCTTTCTAGCTTCTAAATACATCTCTACCCATTCTTCCCAAGTTAGCCTAAAATTTGAATCTAAACTTTCTACTGTTATCTTCTTCACAGTGTCTTCAATTTCCACAGTCTCTTCAATCTTCATAGTGTCTTCAATTTCCACAGTGTCTTGTCTATTTCCACAAGACATTAAGACCATCACTAAAATTATAATTCCTACAAAGGCTATGTCTCTTATTTCTTTATCTGTTGTCATAATTTTTCTGTTTATACTATTTAAAATTATTATTACTACTAAATACAGTTTAATTTTACAACTGCAAAAATACTAAAATAGTATAACAAATTTTGCAATTGCGAATTATACTTTTCCACTTCTGCTTCCCATATTTTTTGTTTTCGTATGGTTTGTCATCAATAAAAAATATACCTTTGCAAAACATATTGATTATAAATCTAAAATAGAAACAGATGTCGATCATAAAGATAGAGGGAATGCAGTTTTATGCTTTTCACGGTTGTTTTGCAGAAGAAAACATCGTGGGGACACGTTTTAGCGTAGATTGTCGTTTGGAAGCAGACGTTAAAGAAGCCGCAATCCATGACGATTTGAAAAAAACAATCAATTATCAAACCGTGTATCAACTGATTGCCGAAGAGATGAAACAAACCTCCGCACTGTTGGAACATGTCGCATACCGTATTTTGAAAAGTCTGCATGAACATTTTCCTTTATTGAAAGAAAGTTGGGTTTCTGTTCAGAAATTGAATCCCTCGCTGGGCGGAAAGATTGGCAAAGTATCTGTGGAGATGAATAGCAGTAGCATTTTGTAAAATTTAAAATAAAAAACATAGCAAAAATGAAGAATAAAATTGTAGCAGGAAATTGGAAAATGAACAAAACCTTTCCCGATGCGGAAGAACTGTTGGCGTCTGTTGCCGAAGGAATAGAAGAAATGCCCTTAGAGACGGAAATTATTATCTGTCCGCCGTTTGTGTTTTTGGAAATGGCTGCCGATGTTGCCGAAGAAAGCAATTTTTATGTCGGCGCTCAAAACATGAGTACCGAAGAAAAAGGTGCGTACACAGGCGAGATAAGTGCGGGAATGATCAAATCGGCAGGAGCGGATTTTTGCATTATCGGGCATTCGGAGAGGAGAATATTTTTTAAAGAAACCAACGCCGACCTGCGAAAAAAAGTGGATATTGCCCTTGCAAACGACATCTGTCCGATTTTTTGCATCGGCGAACAGTTGGCAGAGAGAGAGAAAGGAATTCATTTTTCCGTGGTAGAGCAGCAGCTTTCCGAAAGTCTGTTTCATCTCTCGGCGTCGCAACTCGAACGAGTGATTATTGCATACGAACCTGTCTGGGCGATAGGCACAGGACTTACCGCCACCCCCGAACAGGCTCAGGAAATGCACGCCTTTATCCGCTCGTTGATAGAGAAAAAATACGGAACGGAAGTCGCCTACAACATTTATATTTTATACGGCGGAAGTTGCAACCCGAAAAATGCGTTGGAACTTTTTATTTGCAAAGATGTAGACGGCGGCTTGATAGGCGGCTCGTCGCTGAATGCCGAAGATTTTATCGCGATTGTCAATGCCGCCGAAACAAGCGTGAAAAGCAATTAATTTTTTAAACAATTTATGAAATACATCGAAATAGATTGTGTGGTCTCTCCTGCCGAAACGGGAAACGAGATTGTTATTGCTTTGTTGGCAGATATGGGTTGCGAGAGTTTTGTGGAATCGGAAAATGGTGTTTTGGCGTATATCGGCAAAGATTATTTTGATGAAAAACGGTTGGAAACCCTTTTTGCCGAAACTGCTGCTTTCGATTTTTCTGTTTCTTACTCGTGGAAAGAAATGGAAGAACAAAATTGGAATGCTGTTTGGGAAAGCAATTACGAAGCTGTTTTGATCGACAACAGCTGTTATATCCGCGCCCCCTTTCACCGGCAACGAAAAGATGTTGAATACGAAATAGTTATTGAGCCGAAAATGTCTTTCGGAACGGCTCATCACCCAACCACTTCGCAAATGATACGTTATCTTTTGGAAGAAGACTGCAAAGACAAAACGGTGTTGGATATGGGTTCGGGAACAGGCGTTTTGGCAATTTTTGCCATGATGCGAGGGGCAAAAACGGCAACGGCTATCGACAACGACACTTGGGCGTACGAAAACTGTTTGGAAAATGCAGAAAAAAATCATATTTCCGATATTGAGGTTGTTTTGGGTGATGCAAATGATATTTCCGGCACTTTCGATTTGATTCTTGCCAATATCAACCGAAATATTTTGATGCAGGATATGGAAAAATATGCGAATGCCTTGAACAAAAACGGTGTTTTGCTGTTGAGCGGGTTTTACCTTGACCCCGATTTGAACATCTTGAAAGGCGAAGCCGAAAAGCACAATCTGGTTTTCGATTCTTTCAAAGAACAGGAAAATTGGACGGCGGCAAGATTTTTGAAAAAATAATTTGTTTTTATCAAACTTTTTTTGTACTTTTGGATTTCTAAATAAGGAATGTTTTTATCATGAATGTTAAAGTCAGGAGAAAAAAAGATAACTATATGAATATCAAAAGAAGAGACCCTTTTCCCAAGGTCTCTCCCTGCTGAATTTATCATCGACAAAAAAACAAAATAATTTTAATTCATTTAGTATAAATATAAAAATAAATAAAGAATATGGATTTACCTTTTGCAGAATCGTGGAAAATAAAAATGGTTGAACCCATTCGCAAATCTACTTATCAAGAACGTGAAAACCGGATAAAAGCAGCGTATTACAATGTGTTTCAATTGGCTTCGGAACATGTATACATCGATCTTATCACCGATTCGGGAACGGGAGCGATGTCCGACCGTCAATGGGCAGCTCTGATGATGGGCGACGAAAGTTACGCCGGCGCATCTTCTTTTTTCAATTTAAAAAACAGAATTACAGAAATAACAGGTTTTGAATATGTTATCCCGACACATCAGGGACGTGCCGCCGAAAATGTATTGTTTTCTCACCTTGTGAAAGCGGGAGATATTATTCCGGGAAACTCGCATTTCGACACCACCAAAGGACATATCGAATCGCGTAAGGCTATCGCCCTCGATTGCACCATAGACGAGGCGAAAGATACACAGCTGGAAATTCCTTTCAAAGGAAATGTTTCGCCCGAAAAGTTGGAAAAAGCCTTGTCGGAACATGCGGACAAAATTCCTTTTATCATCGTAACCATTACCAACAATACCGCCGGCGGACAGCCTGTTTCGATGCAAAACATGAAAGAAGTTCGTGCCATCGCCAACAAATACAAAAAACCTGTTTTGTTTGACTCTGCCCGCTTTGCGGAAAATGCCTATTTTATCAAAGTTCGCGAAAAAGGATACGAAAACAAAACCATTAAAGAAATATCCAAAGAAATGTTTTCTTACGCCGACGGCATGACAATGAGCGCCAAAAAAGACGGTATCGTCAATATGGGCGGGTTTATCGCCACTCGACGCGAAGATTGGTACGAAGGTGCGAAAACATTTTGTATTCCTTTCGAGGGCTATCTTACCTACGGCGGAATGAACGGTCGCGATATGAATGCGCTGGCTGTCGGGTTGGACGAAAATACGGAGTTCGACAACTTGGAAACACGTATCAAACAGGTGGAATATCTGGCAAAGAAATTGGACGAATACGGTATTCCTTACCAGCGTCCCGCCGGCGGACACGCCATTTTTATAGATGCTCCCAAAGTGCTGACTCATGTTCCCAAAGAAGAATTTCCCGCTCAGACCTTGACGATAGAATTGTATCTGGAAGCCGGTATTCGGGGTTGTGAAATCGGTTATCTCTTGGCAGACCGCGATCCGATTACTCGTGAAAATCGTTTTGGCGGATTGGATTTGTTACGTTTGGCTATTCCTCGTCGAGTGTACACCAACAACCACATGGACGTGGTGGCAACTGCCTTGAAAAATGTTTACGACAGACGGGAAACAATCACTCGCGGCGTGAAAATCATTTGGGAAGCCGAGCTGATGCGACATTTCACCGTTCGCTTGGAAAAATTGTCATAATTATAAATTTTTGTAAAGCAGCGGGAAATATCTCGCTGCTTTCATTTTACGGTTGAATGAAAAGTAATATTTGCCTGTTTGGGACGCGGATTAAATTGTTTGAACGATGGTTTTGTGATTAATGTGATATGCGTTTTCGTCTCGGCAATGTGTCATTAACCGGTTGTTCAAAAACCCGGTTCAAACAACTTCAAGGGCGACATTCGTATAAGAAACTTTCTATCGCCAGACGGTAGACGTCCAAACCAAAGCCGCAAATACTCCCTTTACAGACTTCCGACAGATATGATTTTTTTCGGTATGTTTCTCTGGCATAGATATTTGTAATATGCACTTCCACCACAGGAACGCAAACCGAACGTATCGCATCGGCAACAGCAATAGACGTATGGGTAAAAGCACCTGCATTCAAAACGATGCCATTGTATTTGTTTTCAGCCTGTTGTATGTTTTCCACAAGCACCGATTCTTCGTTTGATTGCAGAAAATCGAGGTGTAAAGCGGGATATGTCTTTCGCAATTTTTCCAAAAAATCGTCAAAAGATAAATATCCGTATGTTGCGGGTTCTCGTTTTCCCTGCAAATTCAGATTTACACCGTTCAGCAGTAAAATATTCATAATCAGTCTTCCGAAGCAACAATGCGAAAGATGTCTTCGTTTTCTTTTTTGTAATGATGCTGCTTTCTGAAATATTCTTCCTTTTCTTCTTTCGAGCTGAAAGCAGATAATGCGTTTTGACTTTTTACATTCAAAATCATGGTATTGTAATGCTGCAACTCGGATTCTAAACGCTTGATTTCGGCGTTTAACTTATGATTTTCCGTCAGGTTGTTTTCTCCGAAAAACAGATACGCCGCAAAGACCATCAAGGTCAAAGCGTATTTGTATTTTTTACAGAACTCAATAATTTTCATATCAAAAAAATTAATAAATGTTTTTGTAACACCGTGCAAAGATACTCTTTTTCGACATTCATTTTGCGGTATGTAAACACATTGGCAAAAAAATATCGATTTTTCGTTTCCTGCAAAAGTATTTTCTCTGTTTCATGCGTCTGTTTTTCGATGAAAAACAGAAAAAATCATTTTCTGCATTTTTCGCATGTCCCCAAAAAATACACGTGTGTTTCTTCAAGAAAAAAGGTCTTATCTCCCTCAAATACAGGAATTTTTGTGTTCTCCAAAGAAACATCACAAATGCTTCCGCAGCGTTTGCATTTGAAATGTGCATGTGCAGAAGTTTCGGCGTCGTAACGAAGATTTTTTTCGTCGATAGTCAACGAAAGAACGGCTTTTTTCTCGCCAAACAATTTCAACGTGTTGTAAACTGTTGTTTTTGACAGCGTTGGAACTTTCGGCAACAAATCATTAAAAATCTCATCTATGGTCGGGTGCGTTTTATTCTCCATTAAATATTGCATAATGGCAACCCGCTGCATCGAGGGTTTGATATTATGACAAATCAAGTGATGATGTGCTTCTTTTATATTCATAATCAGCTTGTTATAAATCTGTTTTTGCAAAAAAATCTTTATAAAAAAAACGGAGTAGAAGCACCTCTCCTACTCCGCTGACAGGTGTGTGTTAAATTTTTCCGACCAAGTCTATCCCCGGTTTTAAGGTTTTGTCGCCTTTTTTCCATTTGGCGGGACAAACTTCGGCAGAATGTTCGGCAACAAATTGTGCCGCTTCCACTTTGCGAAGCAGTTCTTCCGCATTGCGACCAATGCCGTTGTCGTGAATTTCGCAAATTTTGATTTCTCCTTCCGGATTGAAAAGAAATGTGCCGCGATAAGACAAGCCCGCCTCTTCGATATACACGCCCAAAGCCCGCGAAAGAACGCCTGTGGGATCGGCAAGCATGGGATATTGGATTTTTTTAATGCTCTCGGAAGCGTCATGCCACGCTTTGTGAACAAATTGCGTATCGCAGCTTATGGAATATATTTCAACACCCATTGCTTTGAATTTGGCATAATTTTCCGCCATATCTTCCAACTCGGTCGGGCAAACAAAGGTAAAATCGGCAGGATAGAAAAAGAAAATGCCCCATTTTCCCCTTACATCTTTGTCGGTTATTTCTTTGAAATCATCATTGTGATAAGCATTTAGCTTAAACTCAGGAATCTGTGAATTAATAATTGGTGTCATATCTCGTAATTTAAATTTTAATATTATTACTAATTTGTATTGATTGCAAAATTATAAAAAATACAAATACAAACAGCACTTTGAAAAAAAAATTCCGGTTTTTTTCCGGTTTTCTATCGTACCTTTGCGTAAATTCAAGTAAATCAATCAATAAAGAGATAAAATTTTTTGCAAGAAAAGCAGTTATATTATCAACAGATGAAAAAGCAGGCAGATGAAAATATTAATAATTGAAGACGAACCCTCTCTGAAAGAGCTTATTAAAGAATCTTTGGAAAAAGAACGCTATGTGGTGGAATGTGCTTCTACCTGCAATTCGGCATTAAACAAAATAGAAATGTACGATTACGACTGCATTTTGCTTGACATTATGCTTCCCGACGGCAACGGATTGTCGCTGCTGGAAACACTGAAACAGATGCACAAAAAAGACAGCATCATTATTATTTCGGCAAAAGATTCGTTAGACGACAAAATTTCGGGTTTGGAATTGGGCGCCGACGATTATCTGGCAAAACCGTTTCATACGGCAGAGTTAATCGCCCGAATAAAAAGCGTTATCCGCCGAAAACAAAACGACGGAGAAATTACAATCGAGTTGGAAAATCTTACCATTTTCCCCGAAGCATACAAAGTGCTTGTAGACGGTAAACCGTTGGAACTCACACGAAAAGAATATGATATTTTGCTTTATTTTGCCAACAGATGCAATCGGCTCATCAACAAAAATCTGATGGCAGAATCGGTGTGGGGCGATCATATAGATCAACTGTATAACTTCGACTTCATCTACGCACAAATCAAAAATCTGCGAAAAAAACTCAAAGAAGCCGGTGCGAAAATAGAAATAAAAGCGGTGTACGGCATCGGATACAAATTAATAATTGAACCATAAAACATGAAACTTGTCTATCATATCATCATTCGCCTTTCTGTTTTTCTTGTCTTTATCTTGACAATCTGGGCAATTTTCTTTTACTTTGCCATGATAGATGAAATTAACGACGAAATAGACGATTCGCTGGAAGATTATTCCGAACAGATTATCATGCGTTTCCTTGCGGGCGAAGAGCTGCCTTCCAAAAGCAGCAATTCCAACAATCAATATTATTTGTCGGAAGTAAGCACTCAATATGCTCAAAGTCAGCCGCATATTTCTTATGTCGATTCGATGATTTTTATTCCGCTGAAACAGGAAACCGAACCGGCACGAATACTCAACACGATTTATAAAGATGAAACCGGAAAATATTACGAGCTGTCGGTCTACACGCCGACTATCGAAAAGAAAGATTTGAAAGAAACGATCTTTTTCCGAATGGTCTTTCTGTATGTGGGACTTTTGTTGATTATTCTTGCGGTAAATATTTGGATATATCATCACAGCACCCGCCCTTTGCGCAAACTGCTTTCTTGGTTGAACGATTACAAGATGGGCGAACATAATGCCGATTTTCAAAATGATACGGATATTATCGAGTTCAAAAAACTGAACGAAGCCGCCGTACAAAATATGAGGCGGGCAGAAGAAGCGTTTGAAGAACAAAAACAGTTTATCGGAAATGCTTCGCATGAAATTCAAACACCTTTGGCAGTGTGTTACAATCGTTTAGAAAACATGATGGAAGACGAAACATTAAGCGAAAAGCAATTGGAAGAATTGGCAAAAACACAGCAGACATTGGCATATATCTCAAAACTGAACAAAACTTTGCTGCTGCTTTCCAAAATTGACAACAACCAATTTCTTGAAAAACAGGACATTGAAATAAATACAATCATCTATAAATTTTTACGGGATTACAAAGAAGCATATTCTCATCTGAATATTTCGATCGAAATGAAAGATACAGGAATATTCAAGATCAAGATGAACGAAATGTTGGCTTCCATACTGATTAACAACCTTATCAAAAACAGTTTTCTGCACAATATCCCAAACGGACACATCTTCATGGAAATTACGTCCGATGCCGTGATTTTCAAAAATTCGGGAGAAAATACCGCATTGAATCCCACGCTTATTTTCGAGCGTTTTTACCAAGGCAACAAAAAAGAAGGCTCTACCGGCTTGGGCTTGGCAATGGTGAAATCGATCTGCAAACACGAAAATACGGATATTCGTTACTGCTTCGCCGATAATCTGCATTGTTTTAAAATCTCTCGCAAAGATTGATGTGCTGTCCAATCCGGGATTTTTTGCAGTGGTAAGTTGTTAGTGATCATCGGTTAGTTACGCATTGACGCAACGGCAGAGCATCACTTATCACTAATCATTTATCACTAATTACTTGTCCACTTGTTCACTAATCATTTACCACTAATCATTTATCACTATATTTTTCCCCCGTTGTTCCTTATGTATGCGAACACGCTACCCGCGATGTTCGGGTAACGCCCCGCGTGTTGTGGGGAATGCCCCGCGTGTTGCGGGGAATGCCCCGCGTGTTGCGGGGAATGCCCCGCGTGTTGCGGGGAATGCCCCGCGTGTTGAGGGGAATGCCCCGCGTGTTGCGGGGAATGCCCCGCGTGTTGCGGGGAACGCCCCTATTTATTAGGGTAACGCCCCGCGATGCTCAGGGAGCTCCACGCAACGCTC
>JAIRTU010000233.1 GCA_031254735.1 Bacteroidales bacterium
AATGTCAATGCAAACAGCTGATTGACGGTTTTGGTGTTGTATGGGTTTAGATTTTCTGCATCGTAGAAAACATCTTTATCCTTGAAAAAACGATACCGGTAAGCAAAATCCAAAAAGAAATACCTTGTCTTATACCCTATACCCGCCGAAACAGCATGCACAGTTCCGTCTTTTTGAACATCTTTATAAGGATTTGACGTATACGAATAACCCAAACGAAGTGCCACCGGCGACAAGTTAAGCTCACCCCCTACCCTGACACTGTGTGTACTTTGATAATATTTCTTGATATTATTATTCTCGTTGTCAAAATCATAATCGACAGCCTGCAAATTGGATGTTGAATAATTTACATATTCGTAATCCACATTGATGAAACCGTATCTGTCAAACAAAAAGGCAAGATTTCCCAACACATGAAAAGGTGTAACCAATTGATATTTAAACTCTGATACGCCGTCGTCTACGCTCAAATCATAATTAAGCGTGTCTGCCGCAAAGAAATTCCAAACATCTATCTTAGAAGTATATGTTTCTCTTACGTTATTGTAAAATGTCGGCGTGTGAAAGCCTGCCCCAAAACGCATAAACTTAACCGGTTGATACAGCAATCCGATTTTCAGGTTTATGCCTGCCGCTCTCGCCTGAAATTCATCATAGTAAATCAAAGAATCATAATAAAAGTTCTTCGATTCCGTGTAGGTTGTGTATTGATTATATCTGAAAAACGGTATTCCCAATGTTGCACCCAAATACAACTTGTCATCATAATTAGCACCACCCGAAAACACATATTCGTTCAAATATCCTTCGGTAAGGCGTGTTTGCTTTTGGTCTAAATAATCGTTATTTGCCCGATATTGATTGTTCATACCCGGCACGGCATCTATCAAATAACCACCGTCCCATGTGTTTGGATAGCTGTTCCAACCATAATATTCCAATAGATTATCTTCCGTAATATTGCTGTTGTGCAAACCGTTCATCGACGACGCTACCCAATCGAAATAGCTGCTTGGATTGGAAGGATCTGCATCTGTATAATTCGCTCCTTTTACATGCGTATACGTTCTATAACGTGCCAAATTGGTATATCCTGTTGCCAATTGAAATGATTTCCATTGGGAAGAAGTAAGCGGAGTGGTCAAAACAAATCCCAAGTTATTTAATGTAAAACCGTATTTCGACCCTGTACGCGAGCCACCGTTGTAGTCGGCAGTTACTTTGTTGTATCCCACAGCGGGCGTAAATGTAAATTCCGAACGTTTATACAAACCTATCCCCGCAGGATTGTTGGCACTCAACACCGAGAAATCCGCACCAAAACCACCCATAGAGCCGCCTAATGAGGTATAACGTGCGCTTCCTGTCGGAAATAATTGGGCATAGCGAAATGCGTCCATTTCGTTTTGGGCAAAGACATTTCCCATAAATAAACATGTGAGAACTATTGCTGCATAATTTCGTTTCATATCAGATTTATTTTTAATTATTAATTACAAAAAATACCATTACCGTCTTCTTGCACCGCTGCTGCTTCCCGAAGAAGAAGATCCCGACGATCTTGGCGTAGACGACGAGCCGCTGTTGTACGAGGAGCGATTGGACGATGAAGATGAACCACTGTTATACGACGAACGGTTAGAAGACGAAGAAGAACTGTTATTATACGAACTTCTGTTGCTTGAAGACGAACTGTTGTTGTATGAACTTCTATTGCTGGAAGACGAGTTGTTGTTATACGAACTTCTGTTGTTGGAAGAGTTGTTGTTTGGTGTTGTCCGGTTCACTTCCGTACTTCGAGATTGAGTGGTGGTAGTTGTTGTGCGAGTGTTATTATTGCTCGGTGATGTTGAACGATAATTATTGTTCTGTTCGGTTGTACGTGTATTCGATGCCGACCTGTCGTTATGTTGTGCAGGTGCAGATGTTCTTGTTTGAGAAGGAGTATTATTTTCTCGCGAAACCGTTCTGTTTATTGTTGTTGTGCGTGTCGGTTCGCTGTTTCCTGTCGCCGGTTGCCGATTAGCTTCTTCCTGTCTTTGGCGATATGCCGAACCGTCATTTGCACGGTCGGTTGCCGGTTGTTGATTGGCAGTTGTTGTACTTCTTGTCGGCTGTGATGAGTTATTGACAGCACCTGCTCTCTGTTGCGAAGCGGTAGCATTGCTGTTGTCGCGGACAGGTACGGTTTGCGTAGCCGAACTGCGAGAAGGCATTCCTGCTTTTTGCGATACCGTTGCCGAAGAAGCATTGGTTGCGTTTGCCCCTCGTGCGGACGTATTTACATTTTGCCGGTTGGCAGTACGAACAACAGCAGAAGAACCCGCCGTCCGTTCGTATCGTTCTCCGAAAGTCTCCATGCTCTTGTTTGAACGGCGAGACGGCGCACTGCTTGCACTAACGGAAGCTCTGTTTACGCCGGCAACTCCACCCCGCACCGAATTGCGATGTCCGTAGTTATACGCATAATTTCTATCATGACTGTTGTAATAATAATCACCGTAATAACAACCGCGATAATACGGGTGATAAGCATAATGACTCCAACCCCAATTCCAATAAAATCCGCTGTGAGAATAATACGGACTGTAATAATACGGACGATAATACCATGGATCGTCCCACCAGAAATTATATCCCAAATAAACACTTACGCCCCATGTGCCGGGATTGTAACTGTACCAATACAAATTGGTATAATAGGGATCGTAATAACTCCAACCCAAATTCGAGCTGTAAAAACGGCGAAGACGTGCCGTATATTCATAATCGTAATAATTATCCGCATCGAAGTAATAATTGTTGTTGGTAACATACGTATTGCCGTCTTCCATATATTCTTCCGAAGTGGAATACCTTTTTTGGTAATTCGGTTCGGCTGACGGCTGTTCATAATCGGCGGATTGTTGTTCATAATAAGAGCCTTGTTCTTCCGACTCATTATTATTTTGATTGGAATAGGTTTGATTTCGGTGTTGAGAAATCATTTGTTCCTGTTTTGCCCCTTCTTCGTTTTTCAAGGCTAATTGTCTTTCTGTTGCCGTATAATAACCATCATCAACTACCAAAGAAGAAGTGGTGGTACACGAAAAGAAAAGAAAAGTTACTGCTGTTATTGTCAAAGTGAATTTTTTCATGGCTATGCCCTCCATTTTTTATTCATACTATCTTTTTTTGTACTTTTGCAAAAGTATAAAATTTTTATTAATATATTAAACTCAAAAACCATACCAAAAACATGGCTGATAAATTAACGTCAAAAGAAACAAATTATTCTCAATGGTACAACGATTTGGTATCACAAGCCGACTTGGCAGAAAATTCGGCAGTGCGCGGCTGCATGGTAATCAAGCCCTACGGCTACACATTGTGGGAAAACATGCAAGATATTTTAGATAAAATGTTCAAACAGACAGGGCATGTAAATGCTTATTTTCCCTTGTTTATTCCCAAATCTTTTTTCAGTCGTGAAGCCGGTCATGTTGAAGGTTTTGCCAAAGAATGTGCTGTTGTAACACATTATCGTCTGAAAAACGATCCGAACGGAAAAGGAATTGTCGTGGACGAAAATGCAAAGCTGGAAGAAGAATTGATAGTGCGCCCCACTTCGGAGACCATTATTTGGAATACCTATAAAAATTGGATTCAATCGTATCGCGATCTGCCGATATTGTGCAACCAGTGGGCGAATGTTGTCCGTTGGGAAATGCGTACCCGACTCTTTTTGCGTACCGCCGAATTTCTATGGCAAGAAGGACATACCGCTCACGCAACCGCAGAAGAAGCTCTGGAAGAAACCGATAAAATGATTAATGTGTATGCCGATTTTGCCGAAAAATATATGGCAATACCGGTTATCAAAGGCAGAAAAACCGCCAACGAACGTTTTGCAGGTGCTTTGGATACCTATTGCATAGAAGCGTTGATGCAAGACGGTAAAGCTCTTCAAGCGGGAACTTCTCATTTTTTGGGGCAAAACTTCGCCAAGGCATTCGATGTGAAATTTTTAAACAAAGAAAACAAATTAGAACACGTCTGGGCGACTTCGTGGGGCGTTTCCACTCGCTTGATAGGTGCATTGATTATGGCTCATTCCGACAACAACGGTCTGGTGTTGCCGCCGAAACTTGCTCCGATACAAGTGGTGATAATTCCTATTTATAAAGATTTGGAAACGTTGGAAAAAATATCTTCGATTGCCAACACCCTGAAAACGGCATTGGAAGCAAAAAATATCAGCGTGAAATACGACGACCGCGACAGCCGGCGTTCCGGTTGGAAATTCAACGAATACGAACTCAAAGGCGTTCCTGTGAGAATTGCCATAGGACCAAAAGATTTGGAAACCGGGCAAGCGGAGATTTTCAGACGAGACAGCATGCAAAAACAGTTTGTGGAAATTGACGGTACGGCAGAACATGTTGAAAAACTGTTGGAAGAAATTCAACAAAATCTTTACGATAAAGCATTTGCTTTTCGTCGGGAAAACACACGCAACGCCGACACGTGGGAAGAATTTGTCGATATTTTGGAAAATAAAGGCGGATTTGTTTCGGCACATTGGGACGGAACAACCGAAACGGAAGAGTTGATCAAAGAGAAAACCAAAGCAACCATTCGCTGTATCCCTTTCGACAATCCGCAGGAAGAAGGAAAATGTATCCTCACCGGAAAACCGTCGAAAGAGCGAGTTTTGTTTGCAAAAGCATATTAAGACAGATTTCAAAGTGTCATAAAAATATAAAAACCTGTTTTCAAAAAAATGAAAATCATCACATACAACGTAAACGGCATACGGTCTGCAACAGGCAAAGGACTGATAGATTGGTTGCAAGAGGCAAATCCCGATGTTTTGTGTTTGCAGGAACTCAAAGCGCAGGAAGATCAAATTCCTGTACTCGACTTCCGGCAAATCGGTTATCACTGTTACAGTTATCCTGCCAAAAAGAAAGGATACAGCGGCGTGGCTATCCTCACCAAACAACCGCCCACCGAGCTTGTCTATGGCATGAATATGCCCATTTATGATGACGAGGGGCGTTTTCTTCGTGCCGATTTTGGCGATTTGTCGATAGTAAGCGTGTATCACCCTTCGGGAAGCAGCGGCGACGAACGGCAACAGTTCAAAATGCAATGGTTGGATTTCTTCTACAACTATGTGCATGAACTGCTGAAAACCCGTCCCAAACTTATCCTGTGCGGAGATTACAACATTTGCCACAAAGCTATCGACATTCACGATCCTGTCCGCAATGCAAAAAATTCGGGTTTCCTGCCCGAAGAGCGGGAATGGATAGAGAAATTTATCAACAGCGGCTTTATTGACACATTCCGCTATTTCAACCACGAGCCGCATCAATATACATGGTGGAGTTTTCGCGGCAGTGCCAGAGCCAAAAATCTGGGTTGGCGAATAGATTACAACATGGCGTCTCTGTCGCTGCAAAACGCACTGCAACGCTCTGTCATTCTTTCGTCCGTCCCCTTTTCCGACCACTGCCCTGTATTGTTGGAAATTGGCGATTAAACAGCGATTCGTGGTAAGCGGCAGCTTGAAAGGGAGCGATGAGAATGACAATCTGTTATTTCTTTTTCAAGTTGAATAAATAATTTGCAGGAAAACCTGTCTGTTCAAGATAAAACAGTATCTTTGTAGCAAACGATAAGAGATAAAAATAAAACAGTATAATGTTTACGGCTCGGATTAAACACTTGCAAACAGACAACGAAGCATCACAAAGAAAAGCGGTTGCGGAAATGGATAAAGATTATAGTGTATTGGCGTTGAGAAATTATTTGTGTTCAATTTAAAAATTAAAAATAATATGTCAAAATTAGGAACATTAGAGTTAAACAACATTTATCAAGGAGATTGTATAGAATATTTGAAGCAAATTCCTGACAACTCGGTAGATTTAATTTTTGCCGACCCACCGTACAATTTGCAACTTAACGGTGAACTTTATCGACCAAATCAAACCAAAGTTGATGCGGTAACCGATGCGTGGGACAAATTTGAATCAAAAGAAGATTATGACAAATTTTCTGAACTATGGCTGAGAGAGTGCCATAGAATCCTAAAAAATACGGGAAGTTTTTGGGTAATTGGAACTTACCACAATATTTTTCGTGTAGGTACTATCTTGCAAAATATAGGTTTTTGGATTCTTAATGATGTGATTTGGGTAAAACCAAATCCAATGCCAAATTTCAAAGGTACAAGATTCAACAATGCACACGAAACATTAATCTGGGCGACAAAATCGAAATCAAGTAGTTATACATTTCATTATCATTCGCTTAAAGCGATGAATGATGATTTGCAAATGCGTTCTGATTGGTGGATTCCAATTTGTCAAGGTGCAGAAAGAATTAAAGTAAATGGACAAAAAGCACACTCAACACAAAAACCTGCCGAATTGCTTTTGAGAATAATTTTATCAACTTCAAACCCCAACGATATTGTTTTAGACCCATTTTCAGGTAGTGGAACAACAGCCGCTGTTGCTAAAAGATTGGACAGACAATATATTGCTTTTGATAAAGAAGAATTTTACGTACAAATAGCAAAAGGCAGATTAGAAAGAATAAAACCTATTGAAAAACAATTACTTGAATATAAAATTGAAACAAAAAAACCAAAAGTTCCCTTTGGAAATCTAATAGAAAAAGGTTATATTAAAATAGGCGAATATCTGTATTCAAAAGATGGCAAAACTTTTGCACGAGTAAATGCAGATTCTACACTTACAAAAGACGAGTTTACAGGTTCTATTCATAGCGTAAGTGCAAATATCCTTAAAAAAACTAATAGTAATGGTTGGAGTTATTGGTATATCAAACGAGACAATAGACTTATTAGTATAGATGAGTTAAGGTATGACTATGAATCTAAATATCTAAAAAACAATAGCGTCGAATATAAATTATTTGAAAACAGTAATAACAATATAGTTTGTGAACCACAAGGAAATTTTTTAACTTATGGCAATAATGAATTACAATCAGTTTAAGCAAATTTTTAACGAAACTATCTTTGAAAAATCAAAGGCAGATTTGTTAGAAAAAATCGCGAATAATCCGTCAAGATATATCGGATTATTTCGCCCAACAAAACCAAAGGCGAAAATTTTACAAAATTTACTTCAATCGCACGAAATCCGTTTTGGAGATGCTTTTGAATACGCAATAGAAAAATATCTCGAATTGAAAGGTTGCAAAATTTTGCAAAAGAAATACACACTTGAAAATGGTAATGTTTTGAACATTGATCAATGTTTCAAAAAAGGAAACAAAGTGTATTTTATTGAACAAAAAGTGCGTGATGATCATGATTCAACGAAGAAACGCGGACAAATTCAGAATTTTGAAAAGAAATTAGATTTAATGCTTTCAATGTATCCTGAAAAACAGTTGGTTGGTATTTTTTACTTTATAGATTCTGATTTGGCGAAAAATCGTAATTTTTACACAGCAGAACTCGAAAAAATGACAGACGATTATGGTGTAGAAACTCAAATTTATTACGGAAAATCATTATTTGATTATTTAGGTTATTCTGATATTTGGACAGAAATTTTGAATCACTTAAAACAATGGAAAGAAGAAATTCCCGATTTGCCTGAAATAAATTTTGACTTAGATTCTAATCATACATTTAATGAAATAAAAGATATTAAACCATTATATTTCAGGAAGTTATTAAAAAATGAAGAACTATTTGACGAAATTGTTTTGACTTTATTTCCCCAAAAGACAACTTTACATTTATTGTTAAACTATTTTAATGGCAAGTACGAAACAATTTATAAAAATCTTGCAAATAGTTTAAGTGAAAAATTGAGATAAAAATTATTTGCATTATGCCTAATAATCTTTTAATCCATTCCGACAATCTCGCAGGTTTGCAATACCTTTTTAATAACGGTTTTGCAGGTAAAATCGACTTGGTATATATTGACCCGCCATACGCCACAGGTGGCAATTTCACCATTACCAACGGCAGAGCGACAACCATTAGTAATTCCAAGAACGGAAA
>JAIRTU010000244.1 GCA_031254735.1 Bacteroidales bacterium
CGGGCGCAAAACTTCCAAATCCGCACAAACTTTCGGGCGAGCCACTGCCCCGCTTGCGCCAAACCGCCCGTTATCTGTCGTTTTTTTTGTTTTCACTTCTCTTTTTTTTGTTTCACATCAATTTTTACTTTATCTGTTCCGCTTAAACCCTTTTTATCAACGGCTTGTACAGCGATATGGTGTTCGCCCTCTGTGAATTTCTTTTCTTGTATGCCTTTTTTGTCCATTACAACATCGGCTTTAAATTCTTTTTGGTTGTGCGACAAATCCCACGAAAAGAAATCAATGCCTGTTTCACTTTCGGCATTTGCCTCAAATTTATACTTCAAATCTTCCACCTCTTCGGCTGTCAAAGTAACTTTTGGCGGATTATCATAAGGAATAATATCTTTGATATATTTCAGCTCAATAATGATATTTTCTTTGTTTTTCAGTTGAGCAACAGCGTTTATTATGTCTTTTGAAAAATCAAAACCAATAATAAACCCGCAAATCTGTCCTTCTTTTTTGTTTTGCGCAAATAGCGTTTTATCATCTCTTTCGATAGCAGTTAAAAAAGCGTCAAGTGTATCACGTCCGACAGGTTTTTTCCATTTTTTTACCTGAATTGGCGTTCCGTATTGTGTGTGTCCGTCAATGCCCAAATCCTTTCCGCCTTTTTCATTTGGGATACCGCCATATTTATTAACAATCCAAATTTCAAATTCTTTTCCGTCTTGATTTTGCAGTTTTTTAAAGTCGAAAGTTGGTAAAATAACTTCATAAGGTTGCGAAAATAACATATTTTGCCGTTTTTTAAGCCGTAAATCAGTAACTTTTATAGCCATTACGGATTGGTCAATGCCGATAAATTTACGATTTAAACGATCGGCAACGGCAACTGTTGTTCCGCCACCAACGAAAGGGTCGAGGACAACATCGCCCTCGTTTGTGGTACATTCTATAATTCTTTGTAAAAGTGTTTCGGGTTTTTGTGTAGGATAACCAATGCGTTCTTTTTTGTCGGCAGGTTGCAACATTGAAATGCGCCAAACATTATCTGCAAGTTTTTCTTCTCTAATTTGATACATCAAATTTCCTTGTTTGTCTCTTGCATTTATTGCTTTCCCGTCAACTTTTTTTCGCATTAATTGCTTAACAGGATTTTCTCTTTTTTCGATTAATGGATTGAAACAATATTCAGCATTATGATTCTTCACGTACCAAAAAATTGTATCTGTTCCCCTTGTAAAAATTCCTTTTCTGTTATCGGGCAATTTATTATAATAGTGCCAAATAATCTCATTTCTGAAATTATTCCGACCAAAAATTTTATTAAGAATATCAACCTTAATTTCTGCATTAGCGTGCCAATCACAATGCAGAAAAATACTGCCTGTATCTTTCAAAATGCGGTGCATTTGGCGCACACGGATTTTTAACCAACTTATATAATGGTCAATTCCGCCTGCAAAACGGTCTTCAAAACTGCGTTTTTCGCCATCATCGCCCCAAATAACCTCGTAAGTTCGATTGCTAAAAAACGGCGGGTCAAGATAAATCAAGTCAACAGATTTGTCGGGTATTGATTGTAAAACAGCGAGGTTATCGCCAAGTATCAGTTTGTTGGTAAAATCTTTCTGTGCCATAATTTATTTTTTTGCAAAAGTACATTTTTTTCTCGGATTATTTCAAATCTTTCAGAAACTTTTTGCTTGGGTAACGCACTGCACCAAAATGACAGATAACGTTCCGGCAGCTTGGCGTTCGGGCGGGGGAACACAAATGTTCAAACGCGATACAAAATTACAAATTCCCACTAAACTTTCCGCGAGCATACACCCCGACTGACGCCAAACTGCTTGTTAGAGGCAGTTTATTATTCACGTTTTATATTGCCATAGAACATAAAAATCGTCCCAACGCAAAAGCTCCTGCTAAAAGAGTTGCTAATGCTGCTAAAACACTCCATAAATGAGACATCTTTAAATTCCTAACAATATCCCCTATCGTCAAATCAGGGTCAATTTCATTTTTTTTCTTCTTATAGTGTTCAACTTTTTCCTTCCAACTAGATAATACGCCATTGAAATTTGGAGCAAGCAATGATTCTTTCACGGGTTTTAATGACAAAACATACCAATCAAATCCTTTTTCTAATAATCCTTCAGACTTCAAATTCTCTTCAACTATGACCATTATAGGTAGTCCTTTTGTGTAAGCCATTGCAGATTCAATTTGATTCCATGGAGTTGGATATTTAGTTTCTTTCAACATTGTCTCTTTTGGACTTCCTCTTTTCTCTATTCCTTCAGGAAAATATGTTCTCTCAAGTGCAATAATTACCGCGCCACAACAATTATTCATTAATTCGTTGATGGTTTTTAATGGAGACTCAAAACTAAACATATTCCTTCCTACAGTATTTGGAATTAACTTTTCACTTTTCAGTCTATCTTCTATTGCCGTAACAAAATCCTCTTGTTCTTTTGTGGCTGGTAATCCAACACTAATAAAAACATTCTTTTATTCCATATCGTTTGTTTTTGTTTTCTATTTATTCACTATGCTGTTCCAAAATTGCCTCTAACTCTTAAATACACGTAAAAATACAACTTACTTTTGAATCTGCAAATGGATTACGCAAAATTTTTCAATGATTTTATATTCAGAAATTTTATAGCAAATAATCTGTTTTCGCATTTTGAATTATTTTCTATCTTTGTGGCGATTTTTGTAATGTCAATAATTCAAAATGCGCAATATGGAACAGGTATTGAATTTTTCGGAGAGCGCCGAAAAAAAATCACTTACTTTTTTTCCCCTTGTCCGTGAATTGTCCGCCAAACGACGCACAACGGTCGGCGGCTTGGCGCAGGGCGGGGGGTAAAGCGGTACTTGCAAGTTCGGTGCAGTTCTCCCCCCCACCGGCGTCAAGCCGCTTATTGTTCT
>JAIRTU010000282.1 GCA_031254735.1 Bacteroidales bacterium
CCTCATTCGGATAACTGCCAACAACCCGCAGCAGGCTGCCGAAACGGTTTCAAAATATCAAAAAGAGATAACGGGATATTTGTTGCAATCGGAAATGAAACGCTTTCAACGGGCGCACAAAAGCAAACAAAACTTTCGCCTGAGTTCGGAAATAGAGCGTTTGTATCATATTTCGATAACCATTCCCGACGGATTTGTTTTTGCGGTAAAAGATTCTTCCTTTTGTTGGTTGCGTAAAGATACCAAAGACTGGACACAAAACATGCTCATCTACACAAAAGATTATACCGATACCGATCAGTTTAAAAATGAACATATTGTAAAACAACGAAATTTCCTTACCCGCAAATATGTTTTCGGAAGTGTGGATAGTTCTTATGCTGTGGTGGACGAAGATTATATCCCTACGCTTTCCGGCTATACCGATTTTCGCGGGAACTACGCCTTGAAGACGGTCGGGTTGTGGAGAATGGAAAACGATTTTATGGGTGGACCTTTTGTCAATATGAATATTTTGGACACCAACCGCAATCGTGTGGTTGCGATAGATGCTTTTTTGTATGCTCCGGCAGACAACAAACGCGATTTGCTTCGTCAGTTGGAAGCCGTTATGTTTTCTGCCGAACTTAAATAATAAACAAAAAGTATCCATGTCATGACGTTGGGACGAAACAGGATTGTCTGCCTTTTGGGATTGCTTTTGAGTGTCAGTGCGGGAAGTGCTTATGCCCAAACCTACGATCCTCCTTTGAGGATAGAGTTGGAAGTGGAAGCCCAAAAATATCCTTACAATTTACGTTTGACAGGGAAAAACGGATTGGTGCTTATTGCAAGAAACAATGCCAAAGACGTTGGGAGGTGGACAATTTCTCATTACGACACCAATTTTACCCTTTTGTTGAAAAAAGATATTGCATTGGATATGCCGCTTGTGTTGTCGGCGGCACGTTCTGACGAAAACAATTTCTATGCGCTGTTGCAGTCGCCCGCTTCCAATCGGGAAAATGTTGCCAATACATTTATTATCAGTTATCATATTTTATCGAAAAAAATAGACGTCTTTTCTATTTATCTTCCCGACAAACAGACGATCAACAATATTGCGTATCTGGGAGACGTCTTTTCGATCAACTCGTATTCTGCCAAGAAAGAAGAACATGTTTATCTGTTCAATAAAAAAACACTTACGTTGAGCGAACTGTATGTCGGCAAAAAGTTTCCCACCGAATTTCAACAATATTTTCACGATACTTTAACCAACAGTCTTTGGGTGCTGGTGAAATCGTTTGTTTCCAAGCAGCAGACAATGTTTACCCTTACTCAATTGAATACAAACGGTAACATTATCTTCGAGAAAGAAATTATTCCCGATGATACTTATTATTTGCAGTCGTGCAATATTATCCGCATGGATTCTTCTTCTCTGATGTTGACAGGCGATTACGGAATTAACAGCAAGGAGACTTTTACCACACAAAACAACAACTCCGGTTTTTTCACGGTGCTGATAATCAACAACGAAATGGAAAACATACGCTATATTCCATACGACACTGTCGATGGTTTGGGAGAGTCGGGAAAGAAAAAAACCGACCTTTACAGCAACAGTTATCTTGCGGCATACAACGACAGCATGCTTATTTACGTCAGCGATTTTTTCACGCCCGAATATGTCCACGAGGTATATCCCGACAGCCGTTTTACGAGTTATGGAATGTGGGGATCGTCTGCTTATTCGTCCACCAATGCCAAGCTGGTCGGGTTTAAGTATCATCTGGCATACCTTTTCATTATTGACAAATCGGGAAAATTGGCTTGGTATAATGTGTTTAATTACAATGGATTATTGTTTAAGTCTGTTAACAATGTTATTAAGGCGCATATCGATGCGGAAAATTTCAATACGCTTTATTATTTCAGCTTTGACGGAAAACTGTATTCTCTCATCAACAACCGAAACGAAATCATTCAACCGCTAAACATAGAAACCATTGATTTACAGTCGCGGTTTTTGCATGTGGAAAGCAATCTGCTGTTTCAAAGCTCCCATTGGTACAACAATTATTTTGTGTATTACGGCTATCAACGCCTGAACAACAAATATACCACTCCCCGAAAAAGCACTAAATATGTGTTTTATGTCAATAAATTGGTGTATAAATAATGGTTAATTGTCAATGATGCTCGCCCGACACGGCAAAGCGGAATGTTCGGCTCAGGCTTCGGGCGGTTCGGAATATTGTCCAACCTGTGATTTTTGTGATTAATATAATGAAAACCAAACCTTTGAGGTTTCAAAAACCTCAAAGGTTTAACCCCGCACGCACAAAAGAAACGTCTTTTTTGTCCGGAGGACAAAAAATAATTGTCAATTGTCAATGACGCTTTGACGAAACAACAAACTTTAATCCCACAAATCCCATTAATCTCATAAATCCCGGTTCAGACAAAAGGGATTTCGCGACAAGCCGTAATTCGTAATTTCTTGTACCACTAAGGACGCATTGATGAAACAAAAGAACGCAATCACATCAATCCCATAAATCCCGGTTCAGACAAAAGGAATGCTAATTCGTTTTTAATCAACGACATGTCTTAAAAACAGGGTTTTGTATCGTTTTTTTTTGTATCTTTGCACCTGTTAAATAAATACAAGAGAAAATAGCATGTCGGTAGAGAGAATACTTTTTGTAAATCAGGAAATTACACCTTATGTTGAAACTTCATATATGTCTATTATCGGAAGATACCTTCCTCAGAGCATTTTGGAAAAAGGAATGGATATTCGGACATTTATGCCGCGATACGGCTCGATCAACGAACGCAGAAATCAATT
>JAIRTU010000287.1 GCA_031254735.1 Bacteroidales bacterium
AATATTCAGGAAAGCGATACGCACGATTTCAACAAGAAACGCGATCGGTTGGGATTGCCGCCCATTGAGCCTATTTATACCTCGCGAGACGCTTTTGCTTCGTTGCGGTTTTTTGTCAGCATGCCTCTGGATTTGGAAATTACCATCGAAGAGGGAGTGAAAGTGGTTTTTACCAACACAGGACATATTCTCGGCGGTGCTGCCGTCAATTTGACCATTACGGAAAACGGCGAAGAGAAAAAACTTTGTTATACCGGCGATATTGGTCGTTACAACAAACATCTTTTAACCGATCCCGATCCGTTTCCGCAAGCCGACTACATCATTGCCGAATCGACCTACGGCGATCGTCGGCACGATCCTGTAACTTCGGTAGAAGAAAAATTGGCGATGATAGTTCAAAATACCTGCGTGAAAAAACTCGGTAAACTGCTCATTCCTTCTTTTGCCATCGGCAGATGTCAGGAGATTATTTATTCGCTGAATCTTTTGAAAAAGTCCAAACGTCTGCCCGACATTCCTATTTTTGTTGACAGTCCTTTGGCGGTGTCGGCAACGGATATTTTCCGACTTCACACCGAATGTTTCAAAGATGATGTTCTTGATGAAATCCGCACACAAAAAGACCCTTTCGGCTTTGACAATCTGCATTACGTCAGAACAATAGAAGATTCTAAGAAATTAAACACCTACAATCGTCCCTGCATTATTATTTCGGCGTCGGGAATGATGGAAGCGGGACGTATAAAACATCATCTGGCAAATCATATCGAAGATAAAAAAACAACTGTTCTGGTTGTCGGATATTGCGCCCCTCGAACATTGGGACGCCGTATCGCCGACGGAGAGCCTGTGGTTTCCATTTATGGAAATAAATACAAAGTCAATGCCGATGTGGAAGAAATAGACGCTTTGTCGGGACATGGCGATTATGTGGAGATGTGTCGTTATTTAAATTGTCAAGAAAAATCCAAGGTGAAACAAATGTTTCTTGTACATGGGGAAACGCCTGTGGAAGAGCATTATCGCGAGTATCTTATGGAAAATGGATTTGAAAATATTTCCATTCCCACACCCAAAGAATCGGTGGAATTGTAATTTTTTTTTACTCTCAGGCAACGAAATGCTTCGTTGTTGTATCAGTTATATGAAAATGCAAGCAAAATGGTCTTTAACGAGGAAAAACTTATAGAGGGGGTCAAACGAGGAAACAGTCAATGTCAATCCTTATTCTATAATAAATATGCCTCGTTGTTGTATGGCATGGCGCTTCGGTACACGCAATCGGACGACGATGCCAAAGACGTTTTGCAGGAGGCATTTATAAAGATCTTTGACAATATAGAACAATATAGCGGAAAAGGAGCAATTGGCGCCTGGATGGTACGTATTGTTATCAATCAGGCGTTGAAACTCTACCAATGGCGGCAACGGCATTTGATGTTGAGCCTTGATGACGAAAATTATCCGGAGATAAAAGACGAATCGATAGTTGTCTCGGATACGCTTTCTCACGAAATGCTGCTGAACTTCATACGCGAACTGCCGGAAGGATACCGTATGGTTTTCAATCTTTGTGAAATAGAAGGTTATTCGCACGAAGAAGTGGCAGAGATATTGAATTGCAGTGCTTCCACTTCGCGTTCGCAATTGTCGAAGGCAAAAAATACTTTACGAAAAAAAATTAATGATTTTAACGAGAGAGAAACAAGAACAGTATAATGATGAAACAATATAATAACATAGGAGATTTATACAGGAAGAAATTTTCCGATTACACTCCCGAACCTCCTGCCGAAGTGTGGAACAACATACAGAGCAAGATGAAGGGAAAGAAGTCTTTACGGAAAACAACAGGCTTGTCTGTGGTTGGCTTGGCGGTGGCAGGAGTTGTTGCTTACCTTTTGTTTGCTCATGTTCAACAGGAAAAGTCGGCGAGCCTGTCAACAGAAAACATTCGGGAAATAATAACAGATAAAAGTCCTCATTCCAACGATATGGCGTTGCCGCCGGATCAACCGGCAACACAACCGGATCTGTCCGATACTTTTTTGCCTGTGCAAAAAGAAAGCAATACGCAAACACCAAAAGGCAATCATCAGACGGATCAAGAGCAGGAATCAACGCTTGCAGATAATCATTCACCGGCAAAAGAAGCATATCATTCTTCGGAGGTAAACAACAATACCACCAAACAAACCGATGAAACGGTTGCTCAAACGCCGACTTCGGTTGTTGTTCCACCGGCCAATACAGCCAAACCCTGCAAAGCGGTAATCATCAGCAAAGACACTTCGATATGCAAAGACGCCGAAGCTCAATTGTTGATATATCACGCAAAAAATATTCGTTGGAGTACAGGAGAGACAAAAAACAAAATTATTGTCAATCCGTCTTTCGATGAAATATACAGTGTGTCTTTTACTATGGAAAACGGCAAAGATTCCATGGCGTTTATCCATGTAAAAGTGGTTGAATGTACCGAAATGTACATTCCGAATGCGTTTACGCCCAATGGAGACGGCATGAATGATGTTTTTCTTGCCAAATCGAACCTCGAC
>JAIRTU010000018.1 GCA_031254735.1 Bacteroidales bacterium
AGGCAAAGATGGAAATTATTCGGAAAGAGTATTTTATGAAGGTGCGGACACAGTTACCTTTTTTGTTGTAAACTATACAGATATGCAAGAGATAGCATTTGATGCGGAAGATATTTCCATTTTCCCCAATCCTGCCCAAACGCAGTTTACTGTTACTCATACGGAAAATGCAACGGTTACATTGTATAATTTGTTGGGGCAAAAAGTACGGCAGCTTCCGGGAAAAGAAGAAAATACCATTATCTGTACGGAAGATTTGCCGCAAGGCATTTATCTGCTGAAAATAGAAAAAGAAAATGCCGTTATTACCAAAAAAGTACAGATAATACGATAAAATGCTTTGCATGATTGCATAAATAAAGACGTTGCATGCAGCGTCTTTTTATTTTGTACTGCCCCAAAAATCCCGGTTCGGACAATTATAATCCCGGTTCAGACAACGAAACGCACAGCAGACACAACGTTCTTTTGGTGCGGGCGGGCGGCCATACCGAAAAAAATTATACTTTTGCATGAGTATATAATCAAATAATTTAAATAATATAAATGTATGACTGTCGATAATCGTTTGAAAAGAGTTCTTTTTGCCGGTGTATGTATTTTACTTTTGGGCGTTGGTTGTTCGTCGAAGAAAGATACCACCGAAATAACCGTTTTTTTTCCTAATTATATCTGGAACAGGTTCGAGCCTGTTGATACCGTTTTTACCGTATCCGATGCGAATAAGGTGTATGATGTGTCTTTGATGTTGAGCATTATGGACGGTTTTAAATTGGACATGATCCCGCTTGAAATTGTTATCACCTCGCCCGACGGACAGGAAAATATCATCACAAAAACATTCGCCCTCAAAGACAAAGAGGGTAATCATATCGGAAGCGTTTTCGGCAATACATGGACGGTGGAATTGCCCGTTTATACGCAAAAAGAATTTCAGCCGGAAGGAAAATATACTATCTCTATCTTGAACCGAACACAATATTACGACCTTCCGCTGGTGAAATCTTTATCGCTGAAAATATTTTCCGTAAAAAAACAAGAATAAACAAGTGAATAAGTGAACAAGTAAACGAGTGAACAAGTAAACGAGTAAACAAGTAAACGAGTAAACGAGTAAACAAGTAAACGAGTAAACGAGTGAACGAGTGAACGAGTGAACAAGAAGACAAGAAGACAAGAAAACAAGAATAAACAATAGTTCAAATATAAACACATGAAAATTTCATATAATTGGTTGAAAGAATATGTCCACACCGATTTGTCGGCAGAAGAAGTATCAACTTTGTTGACCGCCTGCGGCTTGGAAGTGGAAGCCATAGAAAAATACGAAACCGTTTCGGGCGGCTTGAAAGGCTTGGTTATCGGGAAAGTACTCTCCTGCGAAAAACACCCCGACGCCGATCGGTTGAGCCTGACAAAAGTAGACGTTGGAGAAGAAAAACCCTTGCAGATAGTTTGCGGAGCACCCAATGTGGCAGCCGGACAATATGTTGTGGTCGCCACCATCGGCACAACATTATATCCCTCGCAAGGGGAATCGTTCAAGATAAAACGTTCCAAAATACGCGGCATAGAGTCGGAAGGAATGATTTGTGCCGAAGATGAAATCGGATTGGGGACTTCTCACGCAGGAATTATTGTTTTGCCCGACCACCCCACTCTCGGCACTCCCGCCGCCGAATATTTCAACATCGAAGAAGACGCCGTTTTTGAAATAGGATTAACGCCCAACCGCAGCGACGCCACTTCGCATATTGGTGTAGCCCGCGATTTGGTCGCTTTGATAAATATTCATCATCATGCCGACAGTCGATTGCAATATCCTTCCGCAGACCATTTTCCCACCGACGGCAAAAAGCCGTTTATAACGGTGAACGTGGAAGACACAGAGGCATGTCCGCGTTATACAAGTGCATGTATCTCTAATGTAACGGTGAAAGAATCGCCCGAATGGTTGAAGACAAAGTTGACGTCGATAGGTGTCCGTCCGGTCAACAATGTGGTGGACGCTACGCAATTTGTCCTTTTTGAAATGGGGCAACCCTTGCATGCTTTCGATGCGAAAGCGATAACAGGAAACCGCGTTGTGGTGAAAAAAGCAACCGAAGAAACGCCTTTTGTTACCTTAGACGGCGTAGAACGCAAACTCGGCACGAACGATTTGATGATCTGCAACGAAAAAGAACCGATGTGCATCGCCGGCGTTTTTGGCGGAGAGAAATCGGGCGTTGGCTTGGAGACGAAAGATATATTTTTGGAAAGTGCATATTTTTCTCCTGTCGGGATTCGCAAAACGGCAAAATATCACGGCTTGAAAACCGATGCTTCTTTTCGTTACGAACGCGGTTGCGATCCGAACATCACCGTTTACGCCATCAAACGGGCGGCTCTTTTAATTCGGGAGTTGGCAGGCGGCGAAATATCTGCCATTGATGATTTTTATCCCCAAAAAATAGAAAAACAACAGGTGGTGCTTCATTACGATTATCTAAATCGATTGATTGGAAAAAAAATAGAAAAAGAAACGGTAAAGAAAATTCTTTCTGCCATAGAAATAGAAATTATTGAGGAAAAAGACGAAGAAATAACGCTTTCCATACCTGCCAACAAAGTAGATGTTACCCGCGAGGCAGATGTGATTGAAGAATTTTTGCGGATTTACGGCTATAATAATATCGAGATTGACGAGAAGTTTTGTTATTCGATGTCGTTTTTGCCGCAAAATCCGCTTATCCGCATACAGGAAACCATTTCCGATTATCTGAGCAACAACGGATTTTTCGAGGCGATGAACAATTCTTTAACCAAAGAAGAATACGCTGCGAAATTCGATTTTGTAGATGCTTCCCAAACGGTTACGCTGCTCAATCCTTTAAGTCGAGATTTGCAAAACATGCGTCAAACTCTGCTCTTTGACGGTTTGGAGAATATTATTCATAACATCAATCACGGAACTTCCGATATAAAGCTGTATGAGTTTGGAACGGTTTATCAAAAAAATCCCGAAGCTCAACCCTCCGACGATGTTACCAAGCGTTTTTTGAGCATGAAACGTCTGGCAATTTTTGTCAGCGGCAAAAAACAGCACGAATCGTGGCAGGAAAAGCAAAGCGACGTCGATTTTTATTATTTAAAAAATATGGTTGTCAATGCGATGGAACGGATAAACCTGCCTTTGCATACTTTCTCGCTCGAAATGCAAACCACCACCGCCTCGATGAACAATGTGTTGCAATATCTGCACAACAAAGAGGTTTTTATCACCATAGGTGCGATCAACGACAAACTGTTGAAACATTTCGACATCAAACAAGATGTTTTTTATGCGGAAATAAACTGCGACATGCTTACCAAACTGACACAGGGGAAAAAGGTGATGTTTGAAGATTTGAATAAATTCCCCGAAGTAAACCGCGATTTGGCGCTGCTGACAGACAAACAAATTACATACAAAGAAATAGAAGACCTTGCATTCAAAACCGAACGCAATTATCTGAAATCGGTAAATCTTTTCGATGTGTACGAAGGCGAACATCTGGAAGCGGGCAAAAAATCGTATGCCATTCGTTTTGTTTTGTCCAACAAAGAAAAAACGTTAACCAACGATGAGATAAACAAAATCATGGACAAACTCATCGCCGCCTGCGAAAAAAATCTTGGGGCAAAGTTAAGATAATTTCCGGTCGATTACTTTATTTTTCGTCGATTTAGTGCTTGGTGATATTTTGCGGCATTGGCATGATGTTGTGCCAATGTTGCAGCAAAGTTGTGGTATCCCGACAAGTCGTCTTTGGCACACATGTAGAAATAATTGTGTTTCTCGTAATCTAAAACAGCGTCTATGGCTGTCGGACTTGGAATGCGGACAGGTCCGGGCGGAAGTCCAACGTGTTTGTAGGTGTTGTAAGGCGATTCTGTTTCCAAATCTTTTTTCAAAATGCGTTTCTTCCCAAAATCCTGCAAGGCAAATTTCACTGTCGGGTCGGCTTGCAGCAGCATACCTTTTTTCAAACGATTGATATACACGCCCGCAATGCGCGGCTGCTCGTTGGTGCGGTGATTTTCTTCTTCTACAATCGATGCTAAAATAATCACTTCCGTTGGCGAAAGACCCGCTTTCTGTGCTTTCTCGCATCGGCTCTCCGTCCAAAATGTTTGAGAGGCTTTGTGCATTTTTTTTACAAAATCATCGGCAGAAGTGTTCCACCACATTTGATAGGTGTTGGGAATAAAAAGGGTGAGAGCCGTTTCGGTGTTTACGTTGTGAGGTTTCAATTTCTCGTTGTTGTTCAGCAGCGATAAAAGTTCGTTCGGGTCTGTCTCCAACTGATCGGCAACACGTTTAACCAGCTGTTCTTTGGTACGAATATTATTAAAGGTAAAATGAACCGCTTCCTGTCGCCCCGAACGCAGCATGTTCACCAGCTCGTTGTTGTTCATCTTTTGTTTTATGCGGTATCGCCCCGCTTTGACGTGCGGGATATAGTTTTTTTGCTTTGCCACCCAACAGAAAGTATGTTCATCTTTCAGTATCTGTTCTGTTTTCAATATTTTCATCACGTCATCAAACGAAGAACCTGTTTGTATATAAATAAATGCAGACGCCTGCGGCAAAATATTATTGGAAAAGACGGTTCGATACGCACAGGCAGCAAAACCTGCCCCAATCAACACAACAGCAACAACGATGATGATTTTATTCTTCATGCAAATAAAAATTTATTA
>JAIRTU010000024.1 GCA_031254735.1 Bacteroidales bacterium
GCATACCGCATAAGTTTTTCCAAAAAAATCGTATTGTCCGATTCCACAAAAAACTGCGCCCTGTGCGTATCGCCTATCGTATCGAAAGAGCCTGCCAACGCCAGGGCTTCCATTGCCCTTTTGTTGCATGTACGCAAGTTCACTCGTTGCATAAAATCGAAAATAGACGTATAATTTCCATGCGTTTCGCGTTCTTTGATAATGTCTTCCACCGTTGCCTGTCCAACGCCTTTGATCGCCCCCAAGCCGAAACGAATTTCTCCTTTTGTGTTGACGGTAAAATGGGCGTCCGATTCGTTGATGTCGGGACCCAAAACCTTAATTCCAAAACGTTTACAGTCGGCTATCAACAATGAAATTTCATCTACATTGCTAAGGTTGTTGGTGAGGTTGGCAGCCATAAATTCTGCCGGATAATGTGCTTTGAGATAAGCCGTTTGATAAGCCACCCACGAATAACAGGTGGCGTGAGATTTGTTGAAAGCATATTTGGCAAACTCTGCCCAATCACTCCAAATCTTTTCCAATTTTTCTTCGGGACCAAACCCGCGTTGGGTTGCACCCTCGATAAATTTGGTTTTCAACTTCGCCATTTTATCCACCAGCTTCTTCCCCATTGCCTTTCGCAACTCGTCGGATTGTCCGCGAGTAAAACCCGCCAAATCACGGCTTAAAAGCATCACCTGCTCTTGGTAAACCGTAATTCCATACGTTTCTTTCAAACGTTTTTCCATTTCGGGAAACGGATAGCCAATGGCTTCTTTTCCGTGTTTTCTGCGAATAAATTGCGGAATATACTGCATAGGACCCGGACGATACAGGGCGTTCATCGCAATAAGGTCTTCAAAGATAGTCGGTTTCAGCTCACGCAAATATTTTTGCATGCCCGCCGATTCAAACTGAAACGTTGCCACCGTTGCACCGTCGCTAAAAAGCTTGTATGTCAATTCGTCATCTAAGGGAATTTTATCTATGTCAATAACTGTTCCTTTCGATTTGCGGATATTTTTCAGTGTTTCTTTGATAATGGTGAGCGTTTTCAAGCCCAAAATATCCATCTTTATCAAACCGACCGATTCCACGAGAGTACCTTCGTATTGTGTTACCAGGATTTTTTCTTTGGTTTCTTTGTCGTCGGCGGTTGCCAAAGGGATAAAATTGGTCAGGTCGTCTGCCCCGATAATCACTCCGCACGCATGAACGCCTGTTTGCCGTACCGTTCCTTCCAACATTTCGGCATATTTGATCGTGCTTGCGATATTGCTGTCGGTCGATTCGCTTGCTTCTTTCAACTCCGGCACCAACCGTATGCAATTGCCGATATTCACCGAAGGTGCTTTGCCGTTTTTATCTTCGGGGAATGAATTAGGGACGTATTTCGCCAAACGATTAGAAATATCCAACGGCAATTTCTGCACGCGAGCCACATCTTTGATGCTCGATTTGGTTGCCATTGTTCCATAGGTAACAATGTGAGCAACACGTTCTTTTCCATATTTTTCCGTTACCCAATTCAACACTTTTGCTCTGCCTTCATCATCGAAATCTATATCAATATCGGGCAAAGAAATACGGTCGGGATTGAGAAAACGTTCAAACAGCAGATCGTATTTCAACGGATCGATGTCGGTGATTCCCAAACAGTAAGAAACCACCGAGCCTGCCGCCGACCCTCGCCCAGGTCCTACGGAAACGCCCATGTTTCGCGCCTCCTGTATCAAATCCTGCACAATTAAAAAATATCCCGGAAAGCCCATGTTTCGCATTACGTCCAACTCGAAATCAATGCGTTCCTGAATTTCGGGAGACAAGGTTTCGCCGTAACGATATTTCGCCCGTTCCATTGTCAAATCTCGCAGATAATCCGATTCTAATTTAATACGATACACTTTATCGAAACCGCCCAATTTTTCTATCCGTCCTTTGCTTGCTTCGTCCGGTTCAAATTCTGCCAGCAAATCTTCGTGAGAATATTTCTCGCGATACTGTTCTTGCGTTCCAAATTCTTCGGGAATAACAAACGTCGGCATGATAGGGTCTGTATTCAGGGAATAATATTCCACCTTGTCGACAATTTCCTGCGTGTTTTCCAAAGCTTCGGGAACGTCGGAAAAAATGCGTTCCATTTCTTCGGGCGTTTTAAGCCATTCCTGTTTGGTGTAACGCATTCGGGAAAGGTCGTCCAAATCTTTTCCGGTACTCAAACAAATCAATCGGTCGTGAGCCTCGGCGTGTTCTGCCTCTACAAAATGCACATCGTTGGTTGCCACCAATTTAATATCCAATTCTTCTGCAATTTTTATCAAATCTTTATTTTGCAGCGACTGTTTTTCAAAAACCGAAGTATCCGCCCCCGGCAGGTTGGTTTCGTGCCGTTGCAATTCGATATAATAATCTTCTTTAAAAATATCTTTAAACCATTGAGCGGCTTCTTTGGCAGCGCTGTAATCGTTGTTTTCCAATTTTTTATGGAGTTCTCCGCCCAAACAGGCAGAAGCAACAATCAAGCCCTCACTGTATTGACGTAAAATATCCTTGTCGATACGCGGACGATAATAATACCCTTCTATCCACGCCAAAGACACCAATTTACACAGGTTTTGGTATCCTTTTTTGTTTTTTGCCAGCAACACCAAATGATGTCCGCTTCCGTCTTCTTTAATGGATTTATCGAAACGTGTACGGCGAGCCACATATACCTCACAACCCAATATGGGCTTAAACAGAGTAGATTTTGCTTCCGCAATGCTCGCTTGAATTTCTTCTTTTTCCTCTTCCTGTTCTGTTTCGGAGAGTTGTTTTTCGAGTTCTTCTATCTTGGAATTAACCTTTCCGTTCTTTTTTTGTGCATAGTCGAAAAACTCTTTCACGCCAAACATATTTCCATGATCGGTCAATGCCAGAGCAGACATTCCCGTAGAAATTGCTTTATCTATCAATCCGTTTATTGTGGACATTCCGTCCAAAATGGAATAATGCGAGTGGACATGCAGATGTGTAAATTTTGCCATATAATTAATATATAATACCTTTTGTTGTACATTTCTATTTTTCCAAAATTAAACAATTCTTTCAAGCGAAACAAATATGTTGATAACTTTTTATTTATTGACAGACAAAAAAGCAAAAAAACGCCATTGCAGCATGCCGGGGAGTGGATTCCCGCATCATCGGAACGGTGATTATGCTTTGCTGTGCCGGAAGTGCGTCATTGACAATTGACAATTAATCATTATTGGGAATTTAGGGGCAAAACAAATTATTGCAATAACAACACTAAGACTGATTCTCTTTTATAGTTTGTTATTAACTTTTCCAAAAGTCCAACAAATTTTTAATCGCCTCTTGAAACAATTCAGGTGCTTTTACGCCCAAAATCAATCTGCCGTTTTCGTTGAGCAGAAAACCAATTTCTACTTCAATAAGTTTTTCTTCTGCACCACCATACAAAACTACCGTCCTGATTATCTTGCATTTAGGATAATATTTTTTAACATAATGCTGCTCAATGTAATCGTAATTTGCCAATTCAGCGATGCCTTTATGACGAAATTTGTACTTTTTACCCTTAATATTTATCACTTCATTTCGGTCAAAATCAAGCAAAATCAAATCAGGAATAAAAATAATTTCGTCTTTGTTGCCCGCTTTGTATTTCTCTCTGTCTTTATACTTTGCAAGCGGAACAGGGTCGCCTTTTATTGGAATAAAATAACCCTTTTCCGAACCCGCGTGATTTTCAAAAATGGAATAGCCACGAGTAAAATTCTCAACAACTAAATGAATGAAAATTGTCCCCAACTTCTCGCCGTCAAGGTCATATTTCCAATAATTTTCGTTCATTTCGGCTTTCGGAATTTCCAAACCCTGCAATGAAATATCTAATTTGTCAGCAATCTGAATAAATTTATTGATTTTTCCGATATGATTTTGCGACAATCTGTGCTGTGTGATTTCGATTTTGTCTTTCCAACCGAGTTTTCTCAAAACGGCTGAAATTATTGATAAAGCACCAATGTTTGGGTCGTGCGAAAGTCCGCCACTTTTGTACAATCTGCCTGAAACCTGTATTTTACCTTTTGATTTTTTTAGTAAAATCGGCACATTGCCCGCAGGTGTTTTTCGCATATTATCCTTAAAATCAATAATTTCATCAATACTTTTAAATGGCACAAAAACTTTTTGGTCTAATTTTTTACCCAAAATTTCAACACCCAAAGTCAGCAACAATTTTGTACCGAAAACATAAGTTTCTGTCGGCTTTTCTTTTTGCTCTACTTGCAAATTGTAAAGCATAATTTTCTTGGTTTCAGGGTAATAACTTTGTATGAAAACGAACTTGCTACAACGTTGGTAAACGCCTGTATTTCGGCTTTCTTTATCATCTGTTTTTGTTTCTTCTATGGCATAAATTGGTGTATCTTTGAGCGTTGGCTGTTTCTCCTGATAGAAAATTAAAAAGTCGGTAAAACTTGAATTGCCCGAAACGGTTTTGACAAAAACACGATGCACTTTATTGCAACGAAAACCTGTAACTTCGTAGGTAAAAGTGAATTTATCGTCTGTCAAAATCGGCAGAATGCGGATTGTATCAATGAAAACGGCAAAGCCGAAATCTTGTGCAAACTTCTGAAAAATAGTTGCAATGACCTCTTTCTTGGGGCGTTCCTCTGTTAAAAACCAAAGATTTTTACTCATTTGCGCAAAATGTATAATTGTTCCTTTATAAATTTCTTCTTTTTGCTTTCGCCGTTATTATTACTTTTAAAACGAGTGTAATCAAACTCGACTAATTCAACCGTACCAATTTTGTCAAAAGTAGATAATATTTCCGCTTCGGGCATAATGCCCTCGTTATTGTAACTCAAAATCAACGTTTTATATTTTCCTTTTTCAGCAATTTTTTTCAATTCCTGCAAAGCCGTTGTTGCATTGCAAAATTTTGATTTCTCGTTTTCATAACTTGCTCTTATTCCTGTAACTCCCTTAATTTCAGGACTGTCATAGCGAGCAATGGTTTCCATTAAATGATAATTCGGTGCATATTGTCGTTGATTGTAAGGTGGGTCTAAATAGAAAATATCTGCTTCAATTTTGTCAATTAAACTCACAGAATCAACATTATATACAAAATTTTCTTTATCATTTATTACAAATTCCACTGGACGCAAAATCATTTTTTTTACCGCTCGCGGGTCCCATTTTTTGTGAAATGCTGCGTAAACTCCTGCCACATTTGCATAAAAAGGTATCGTTTCCATTACACAAGCCAACAACACAAAGTATTCATTTTCAGAAATTAAACTTTCATTTTTCCAATTCTCAATTTGTTACCTTATCGCATCAATTCTCAAACCGTTTTCTTCGGAATAATACATTCTGTTACCCGCAGGTGTGTAATTTTTATAAATAAACCCTTGCTTGTCAGGAATTTGGTTTAAATATTCCACCACTCTTTGCAAGGGCGTTGCAAACAATGAGTTTGTTTGAGAAACAATATTTTTTAGCAATTTGTCAAAAGTAAGTTCTTGATTGTTTGCTATATATGCTTTTTGTAAAACATAAGAAAAATACAATAAGTCAGACGAAAAAACTTGAAACCCTTTTTTTTTGAAAAATCGTGCTACATTGGTTGTTCCTGAAAAAAAATCGAAAAAAGTATTTCCCCTTATTTCTCTGCAAATCATCACATTGTATATTTTGTCGAGCAAATTTTCTTTATTTCCAATGTAACGCATAATCAAAAGTCAAAGAGTAGATATTCCCATTTTTGTTGGGGGGACTCGTAATTCGTAATAAGCACTTCTACGCTTGAATTTTTATCACGCACAATCGTATGATAATTTGAATTTGAGTAATGATAATTCAAAAAATTAACGCGATAATTAGAGTTACTTTTTACCCAATTTTTCAAAATCATGTTTTCTTTTCCTTTGTGTTCCAACACATTGGACAATGCAAATCTTATATTTTGGTTATTCAATTCGTCAAGTTTACATAAAAGATTTTTTTCCTCTTTTTCGCCCCAACCTTTAAACCCACGCTTGCCATCGTTGTAAGTTCCTGTTGTTATCAAATATGGTGGATCACAATAAACAAAATCGTCTGTACTGCATTTTGAAAAATTATAATTTTCAAAATCTTTCGCTGAAAAATCTATTTCACTTTCTTTCAAACGAATAATAAAATTTATGAGATTTCCTTTCATTGCAGGATTGTAGCAACTTCTATCCCGCCCAAAAGGATTGTTAAATTCGTGATTGTTATTGAAACGAATCTGATGATTGAATGAAAATGCAATCAAAACAAACAAGTCAAGCGGATTTTTCTCGTTGTTGTAAATGTTTCGCATCTGCTTGTAACCGTCTTCGTTTGTTTGCGAAAGTCCAAATTCGCAAATTCTGTTTTCAATGTGTGTAAGCGTATTTTCCAACGGATTTTGGTGGAAAGTTTTATACATTTCCACAAGATAAATCAGGTTGTCGTTGAAATGAATTTTGTTTGCACTTACATTGATACCGACATTGCAACCGCCTGCGAAAAGGTCAATAAAATTGTCGATTTGAGATGGAAACAATGGCAAAAGTTGCGGCAAAAGTTTAGTTTTCCCGCCAATGTAATTCAGTGGGGACTTAATCTGCGGTTTTCTATGTATTTTTGTCGCAAGCATATATCGTTATTGTGGTTGCAAAGATACTACTTTTTCTTTGTTTTTGCACAAAGTCAGGGCAAATTTTCATCAAAATTGTAAATTACTTTTTTCATTTTCATTTTTTATCGAATATTTGTTTCATAAAATTTTACAGTATCAAATGTAATTACTTTTTTATCCTTTATGTCTTCCGGATATACTGAAATATGAGGAAATGTATTACTTGGATTTGTTAATGACCAATATGGAGGGGGTGGGGGGATCATGGGACCTGATCCTACTTCGAAACCATATTGTAAGACTTTTCCATCCTTAGCACGTTTCATAAAACGAATTTGATAGTATCCGGTTTCATCAGTTGTAAATGTTTCTTCAGTTTTAAAGTTGACGATGGCATTCAATGTAGTTGTAACAGTAATTGTTGCACCTGCCACAGGTCTGTTGTTGGTTACATCCCAGATATATCCTTCGCCTGTGGTTTTGTAATAGCGTGTCCGATCTCCTTCCTGATTTTTTTCACAGGAAGCGCATAATAAGATTATGCCTGTCATTGTAAATAATATTACTTTTTTCATCTTTCTTATTTTTATTTTGTTATTATTTTCCACTACTGACCGACTAAAATCATAGAAGTAAAAAAGGGCGTCTCTTTGCAGAGTCGCCCAAAAGTTGTAATTTTGCTGCTATCAAACATAAATTACAATTACAACCTATGGACAAAAGTAGCAAAAAAAAATTAGTCGGTCAGCCGAT
>JAIRTU010000049.1 GCA_031254735.1 Bacteroidales bacterium
TACGGTATCTTCCACCTCTTTGGGAGAGAGTTCCGCCGAGAGTGCTATGGTAAAACGTGTCTTTCCGTTGAAAGAAACAGGATAATGAATCGTGTTTTCCTGCAAATAGCTTTCGTTCACTTGGGGAAAATCTTCGTAAGAAACAGTTTCGGTATGTCCCAACATTTGCCATAATTCTTCTGCCAGATGCGGTGCAAACGGAGAAATGATGATACAAAGCGGTTCAAGTATCTCTCTCTTGTTGCATTTCAACTCGGTGAGTTCGTTCACACAAATCATAAACGCACTGACAGAGGTGTTGAAAGAAAACTTTTCAATGTCGTCCTGTATCTTTTTCACCGTTTTGTGCAGTATCTTCCATTCTTCGGCTGTTGCTTTCTCTTCGGATATTTGAAAATGGTTTTCCGTATTGTTGTGATAGAGTTTCCAATATTTGCGGATAAACCGAAAAACGCCCTCTATTCCTTTGGTATCCCAAGGTTTAGACTGTTCCAACGGTCCCAAAAACATCTCGTACATACGCAAGGCGTCAGCGCCGTATTTTTCCACCAAATCATCAGGGTTTTGAACGTTGTAGTACGATTTAGACATTTTTTCTATCTCGTATCCGCAAATATATTGTCCGTTTTCCAAAACAAATTCGGCATCGGAAAATTCGGCTCGCCATTTTTTAAAACCCTCTATATCCAACACATCGTTATTTACCAAATCGATAGCCACGCGAATAGGGTCGGTTTGATAATCCTTTCGGAGATTGCGGGAAATATAGCGGTTTGTTTCTTTTTCTCTGTAAACAAAACTTGTCCGTCCCTGTATCATTCCCTGATTGATCAACTTTTGAAAAGGTTCGTCTTTGCAGACTATCCCCAAGTCGAAAAGAAATTTGTTCCACATGCGAGAATAGAGCAAATGCCCTGTTGCATGTTCCGAACCGCCCACATACAAATCCACATTCTGCCAATATCGATTGGCGTCTTTCCCGATATATTCCCTGCAATTGTGCGGGTCCATATAACGCAGATAATAGGCATTCGAGCCGGCAAAACCGGGCATGGTGTTACAGTCTAAGGGAAACCCTTTGTATGTCCATTCTTTGGCACGTGCCAATGGCGGTTCTCCTGTTTCCGTAGGAAGATATTTATCTATCTCCGGCAAACGCAACGGCAAGTCTTCTTCATTGATGGGATAAGGCATACCCTCTTTGTAGTATATCGGAAAAGGCTCTCCCCAATATCGCTGCCGACTGAAAATAGCATCTCGAAGACGATAATTCACCGTTCCTGTCCCGATTTTACGTTCTTCCACTTTTTGTATCACCGCAGAAATGGCTTCTTTCACTTCCATTCCGTTTATAAAATCGGAATGGATACATTTTCCGTCTTTGGACTCTTTCGCTTCTTCCCATGTCGCCGTGTCTTCGGGCTGTTCGCCTTTGGGAACGGTTACCTGCACTATCGGAAGATTGAAATGGCGGGCAAAAGCAAAATCTCGACTGTCGTGAGCAGGAACTGCCATAATAGCGCCCGTTCCGTATCCTGCCAACACATAATCCGACGTCCAGACAGGAATTTTTTCTCCGGTAAAAGGGTGAATGGCATACGAGCCGGTAAACACACCTGTTACCTTTTTCACCTCCGACAAACGCTCGCGTTCGGAACGGTTTTTGGCTCGGCTGATATAGTTTGCCACTTCTTCTTTTTGTTGAGCAGAGACAATAATATCATTGAGTTCATGTTCGGGAGACAATACCATAAACGACACGCCGAAAACGGTATCGGGACGAGTGGTAAATATCTCCAACAAATGTCCCGAATGATTTTCTATTTCAAAAACAATGGATGCACCTTCGCTTCTTCCGATCCAATTCCGTTGAATTTCTTTCAACGATTCCGACCATTCGATCTTGTCCAAGCCGTCCAGCAGGCGTTGAGCGTAAGCCGTAATTCGCAACGACCATTGTTTCATTCGTTTTCGTTCCACAGGATACCCTCCGCGAACAGATACGCCGCCCACAACTTCATCGTTTGCAAGCACCGTTCCCAAGTCGGCACACCAATTTACAATAGATTCGGAAAGATAAGCCAAGCGGTAATTCATCAGGATTTCCTGTTGTTGTTTTTCGGATTTTCCGTTCCATTCATTGGCAGTAAACGACAATATTTCCGTACATGCCAAGTCCAAACCGTCCGTTCCCTGTGCAGAAAAGACTTCTATCAATTCAGCTATCGGTCGAGCTTGATTTGCCTGATTGCAATAATACGAATTGAACAATTGCAAGAATCCCCATTGAGTCCATTTGTAATATGCGGGGTCGTCGGTGCGGACAGACCTGTCCCAATCGAACGACAAACCCAACTTGTCCAGCTGTTCGCGATAGCGTTTGATGTTGTTTTCGGTGGTAATGGCGGGGTGTTGACCTGTCTGTATGGCGTATTGTTCGGCGGGAAGTCCGTAGGCGTCGTAACCCATGGGGTGCAATACATTGTATCCTTTCAAACGCATGTATCGAGCGTAAATATCGCCGGCGATGTATCCGAGCGGGTGTCCCACATGCAAGCCCGACCCGGAAGGATAGGGAAACATGTCCAAGACATAATATTTAGGTTTTTCCGACTTGTTTTCCGTCTTAAACGTTTTCTCTTTCAGCCATTTTTGCTGCCATTTTTTTTCTGTCTCGATAAAATTATATTCCATTGTTTATTGTTGATTCTTCGTGATTTTTATCTGTCAATTACGCTGTTTCTTTTTCTTTATTTTCCTTAATATTTAAACACGCTTCCGCCGAAAAACTCCCGCAAAATAGACGAATGCGGCACATCGATTTCGGGCAGTTCGGAAAAATAGCTGAACAGCTTTATCAAACGGATAGCTTCGGTGCGTTCGTCTGCGTTTTCCGGCACTTCTTCCAACAAAGGAACGGCATGTTTTTTCAACAAACTCAACTCGCACAGTATCGCCGAATTGAACATAATATCTGCATTTTCCTGAAAAGGAAATATCCATTTTTCTTCTCCCTTGCGTACGCTTGCCCAGCGGTTCAACGATTGCGTTGCCGAATATCCGCGAAAATTATTGTCGCGTACAATACGGCGAATCAAACGGTTGTCGTTGGAATGGATAGGATTGTGTTTGTCTATTGCCAACGATGTTAAGGCAGAAACAAATACTTTGTACGTATAACGCTGATCGATGCTTTGCGACAAAAGCGGATTTAAACAATGTATTCCCTCAATGAGGATGATCGATTTTTTATTCAATTTCAGCTTCGAGCCTGTCCATATTTTTTTCCCCTGCTGAAAATCGAAAATCGGAGTTTCAATTTCTTTGCCGGCAATAAGGTCGGAGAGTTGTTGATTCATCAAATCCAAATCAAGGGCATTGATATGCTCGAAATCGAAATTCCCATCTTCGTCCAATGGTGTTTGGTCGCGTTCCACAAAATAATTATCTGCCGATATTTGTATCGGGCGATAGCCCAAAACGCCCAACTGCACAGAAAGCCTGCGGCAGCCGGTGGTTTTTCCCGAAGAAGAAGGTCCGCTAATCAACACCACTTTCACATCTTCGCGTTCGGCAATTTCGTCGGCAATTTTTGTCAATTTCTTTTCCTGCAAAGCCTCCGACATCAGCACCAAATCTTTGGAGTTTCCGTTTTTTATTGCCTCGTCCAAATCTCCCACATAAGGAACTTCCATAATACGACTCCATTCTTTATGCTCTTTGAAGATGTTGAATAGTTTCGGCGATTTGCGGGCAGGCGACAATCGGTCGGGAAAATGGCGGGACGGCGTGCGAAGAAGAAGTCCGGTCTCGTATTTTTCCAATCCGAAATGCTGCAAATAGCCTGTTGCAGGCACAAGACACCCGAAAAAATAGTTGATAGTATTGTCTAATGAATAAATAGAGGTATAAAATACGTTTCGATGTTTCAACAGTTTTTCTTTATCGGTCAGCATTTGTTCCCGATATTTGGCAATGGCGTCTTCGGTGAGTAAGGTCTTCCGCACAAAAGGCAAGTCTTGTGCAACCAGTTCTCTCATTCTGTTTTCGATACGCTTGGCAACATTTTCGTCCACAATAAAATTGGGGTTTTCAAATTCGCAATATCTTCCTCCCGAAATGGAATGTTTTATAATAATGTCTTCCGGCTGATAAATATCTTTGACCGCTTTGTAGAGCAAGAAATTCAAAGAGCGGTTATACATCGCATCGCCCGAAGGGTTGCTCGCATCAAAAAAATTAATCACCTTGTTGGAATACACTTTGTAGTTCAGCGATTTCACTCTGTTGTTGATCTTCGCACCCAAAATAGGATACGAAAGTTGCACATCCAAATCTTTGGCTATTTCCGACAGGCGAACGCCTTCTTCGTATTTTTTCCTTATATTTTCTTTGTTTACACAAACTATTTCTATCATATTTTTCCCAGACTATAAGGCTTTGTATTGTATTCTTTTGATGATACCCTCGCATGCTTCGTCTATCAGTTGGAAGGCGTCTTCGTAATTTTTCATCGTGCCGCCCCAGGGGTCGGGAACGCGGCGATTGCTTTTTGGAGACACAACATTACGCAGATAATCTACTTTTTGCATATCTTTTTCTGTGCGGGCTTTCTTTTCCACATCGCGATAATTGCCGGCGTCCATTACATATATTTTATCGAAACGATCAAAATCTTCCGTTTCAAAAAGACGTTGCCGCTGTCGGCTTATGTCTATTCCGTGATTTTTCGCCGTTTGAACAGCCATCGCATGGGGCTGTTCTCCCAAATGACAGGCTTCAAAACCACAGGAATCAACCGTTGTGGAACTGATTAAATTGTTTTCTTCCAATTTCTTTTGTAAAATTCCTTCTGCCATGGGCGATCGGCAAATATTGCCCAGACAAACCATTAATATCTTCATTGTTGCTCGTTATTTTTCCAAAAAATCAATGACAAACTGCATTTTCATCAATCCTCCCTTCAAAAGGTTTCCCATAGAAGCGTAAGAGGCAGACAGCTCCAAATAATTGTGATGTCCGAATAAGACTAACGGAGTTTGACTGCTTTCATTATAATCGTTCAACAGTCTGCATTTTTGTTTTATGCCCAATATCTGACACGAAACAATAAACGTTTTTCTTCCACGCGACACATGCTCAAACAAATCTCGATGAAGATTGGTAATAATATTGCCGTAACTGTCGATGTATTGAGCCCTGCAAATAATTTGATTTTCTTTTTGCGGAGGAATATATGCCGCATCCATTTTCAAGAGTTCGATAGATTCCAACCGGTATGCTTCGCCCACCGTGTTTAATGCAGCTCCTTTTGCCAAAGCACTTGCCGCTTTTGCAAAATAAGCAATTGCCCGAAACGTATGGTAATCGGCGTATTCTTCGTGCGGAGCAATCTTTACAATTTCGGTTATTTTGTCCGCGTCGGTAAACAGAGTAACAATTCCATTGTTGGCACATAAAAAATAATGTCCGTCGTAACAAAAAGCCAGATGATGCGTGAAAGGCAAGGCTTGCGTGTTTCCTGTTGTCTTCAAAGTGTGGCAGAAAACGGAAGCGTTGGTCAGCGAGATATGATTGACGTCTATTATATGAACACTCTTTGGGGGATAATGATGATACATCGTTTTTATCAGAAAAGCCGCATCTGCAACGGCGTGTTTGCGTATGCGATGAGTAACATCAACAATTCGTGCATCTGCATTTTCACGATACAAATGCGCCTTGAATATGGCAGCATAATTGTCCGAATCGCCCCAATCGGTTGTTAATGTAATGATATTGCTCTTCATTCGCTTACTTGTTTTCGCGTGCAAAGTTAATGAAAAAAACAGCATGAAAACACATCGCCCGCAGAAACACACAGGAAAAAATGATTTGGCAATGTATGTTGTTCCGTTTTTTTTCTTTCCCGTCGAAACGGCAAGCATAATTTTTATACTTTTGTGCAAAATTTATTTACGATGAAATGCTTGTATAACCTTGTTGCCGTTTTGGGTTTAGCCGTTGGAGCG
>JAIRTU010000107.1 GCA_031254735.1 Bacteroidales bacterium
TTATTATTCACTATTCCTTGAAATAACCCGGCTCGGACAATGGGAATGACTCAATGGCAGTGTGAAAGTTCGGAATAAGTTCCTTTCCGACGATTTGGAAAAAAGCTCGCCGCCTTTTACCCAAAAGCCCGCCTGCTTTTCCCCAAAAGCTCGCCTGCTTTTTTAAAAAGCAGGCGGGCTTTTAAAATTTGATCGACGTGCTTTTTTTAAAAGCAGGCGGGCTTTTGGGGTCGCCGTTCTGTCGGAGTTTATTTCAAATGACAATCTGTCACTTTTTCGCCCGAAAAGAACATCTTGAAAAAAAGATTATGTACAATAAGTTATCACGAAAAGCGTTTATGAGGGAAATATTACATTATAAAAAGTTTACATCATGAATATAATCAACAGAAAAAACGGCATGAACGTACTAATGGCAGGATTGTTACCCCTCGTATTGCTTGCTTGCAGTTCTTCCGCCCAAAACGAAAGCACATCTGTCTCTAAACAACTTATCGACCGAGAAACTGTTGCAGTACAGGAACAAAACAACACCAACAAACCTGTCATTATCACGTCCGCCCAATATGTAGAGCTGGTCGCCGATTTCCGCAAAGATAAAGAATGGAAATTTAAAGGAAAGAACGCTTGTGTTGTAGATTTTTACGCCGATTGGTGTCGCCCGTGCAAAATGATGGAGCCTGCTTTTGAAAAAGCAGCAGAAAAATATGCGGGGAAAGTCAATTTCTACAAGATAAATGTCGATTTCAACAAAGATATTGCCTCTGCGTATCAGATAACAGGTATCCCTACCCTGTTTTTTTGTTCCACCGACGGAAAAGTAACACGTATTTCCGGTGCTTTGTCCGAAGAACAAATCAATGCCTACGTGGAAGCAATTGCAAGCAAATAATGAAAGAAATCATTCATCACACCGGCAAAGTGATTGCCGTATTGCCCAACGAAGTCCGCGTAGAAGTAGAACGCGGCGATGCGTGTGCGAGTTGCACCAACAAAACCTCGTGCATGTTTGGAAATACAACCACACAGATTATCCCGATAAAAACGCCTTTTGCCTCGTCTTTTTCCGAAGGCGAAGCTGTTGTTGTGTCGATGGAAACCTCTTCGGGTCTGAAAGCCGTTTGGTATGCGTATCTTATCCCTTTTATTTTATTGGTGGCGTCGTTTGTGGTTTTTCGTTGCCTGTTTCGTTCCGAGCCTTTGCAAATACTGCTGACATTGCTTTTTGTTGCCGTTTATTATTTTATTTTGTATAAAACAAAAAACCGCATGGACAAAAAGTTTCGCTTTTTTGTCTCGAAGCTATAATCGGCAAACAAGTATTTTTCGGGTGGAAGAAGTAACCCGATAGCGGTTGTCGCTGCGAAAACCCATTATCCAAACAATATCTTCGTCTCGATTGCAAAGCAGTTTGATGTTTTGCTTTTCGAGGCTGTTGAGTTTGTTTTCCGAAAAGAAATCGCTAATCTTCTTTTTTCCTTTTCCTCCAAAAGGGAAAAAATAATCGCCCGCCCGCCAATGCCGAATGTGCAAGGGAAACTGCAAAGTATCCATGTCGAAATACGCCGTGTTCCTGTTGTTTTCAAAGGCAAAATGCTTGGCGTTTTCAACCATATCTATCGAAATGCCCGCTTTGGCAAAAGATTCGGGAGTGGGATTTTGTATAACCACACACGCTTTTTCTTCTGTGCCGATAGGAAAACACGCTATTGCGGTACGTGTTTTCAGCAATGTGTACGATGAAGAAACAAACATCTTTTCTTCCGTACTCTGCAATGTCTTCATCAAATCGGCAACCTGCATTTCGTTAAATCCCAAAGGACGAAGCCATTCAAACAAGTGCAATTCGGGGAAAGAAAGCGTTTCCAACCGTTTTATTTCCATAGAGAAACTGTCGCCTTTCTTTTCTGCAATCGATTGCAGAGAAGTATCAACATATTCTTTGTAAAGCATTTCCTGCTTGGAGATGATACGAATAGAGTCTTGCAAAACCGTTGCGAAATTCGGATTTAACTGTTGAAAAGCCGGGATAATCCGAAGACGGATAAAGTTCCGCATATAATGATCGTCGGCGTTGGTAACGTCTTCTCGATATGCGATATTTTGGCGTTGAGCATATTCCAAAATTTCTTTTTTAGACGTAAACAGCATGGGACGAATAATATCGCCCGCTTTGGCTTTGATACCGTGCAAGCCTGCAATACCGGTCTTTCGCAACATGTTCAACAAAAAGGTTTCCACCACATCATCACCATGATGAGCCGTTGCTGTCAACGTATAATGATAATCCTTTTGAACCTGTTTAAACCAATCGTACCGCAAGTCGCGAGCAGCCATTTGAATAGATATGCCGTGCGTTGTCGCATATTCTTTCGTGTCGAAACGTATTGTGTGGAACTCAAAACCATACTTTTGAGCCATTGTTTCCACAAGTTTTTCATCTCCGACAGCGTCTTCTCCTCGCAGTTGAAAGTTGCAATGAGCCACGCCCACCGGTATTTTTGCCGCCGCAAAGAGATGAAGCATAACCATAGAATCTATTCCTCCGCTAACGGCAAGCAAAGGTTTGTCGTTTGACGTCAATAGTTTGTTTTCTCTTATAAATTTCAAAAAACCGGTTTTCATCACGTCTCTTTTTTCTGTTGTTTAAACTGTTTTTATTTTTCAAAAGGAATAAATAAAGCTCATCTGCCCTACCCTTTCCTGTTTTTTCTCGCCGACAACTTTTTGGCTTCGGCTACGGCGATACTTCTGTTTATCTCAAAACCGATGAGGATAAAAAAAGCATTTAGATAAATATATAATGTTAATATCAAAATCGTTCCCAACGAACCGTACAGAATATTGTACTGCGAAAAGTTGGAGATAAAGTAACCAAATCCCCACGTTAATACCGTCATCAAGACAGAACATAATACCGCCCCAATCGAAAACAGGCTGAATTTTCGCGGCTTTGGCAATGCGAAAAAGTAAATCAAAGAAATGGTAAACACCGCCACCAATGCAGCCAAAGCAATACGCAACGTCTGGAATAAATAATAGGTAAACGTAAACGCAATGGAATCGTATTGCATCAAAAGCACAATCAATTTATTGCCAAAACCCAATATGGCAATCAAAATCACCGCCATAAAAAATACCACAAACAGTATAATCAAAGCGTACCACCGCTGCTTGATGAAATTGATCGCCGTAGTGTACGAATGATAGGTTTGATTAAACGCACTGTACAAACTGCTGATGCCGCCTGTGGCAAACAAAAGCGAGAAAATAAACCCCACAGAGAGCAAGCCCGCCGATTTATGAGTGATGATATACGTGATTGTTCCTCGCAATATCTCCCATATCGGAACAGGAATCATCGTTTGAAGATAATGAAGAATGTCGTTCTGAAAGTTTTCGACAGGAACATACGGAATAAGCGTAAACATCATCAACAAACACGGAAACAATGCGGTGAAAAAACT
>JAIRTU010000121.1 GCA_031254735.1 Bacteroidales bacterium
GACAAAAATAAAGACTGAAACAACAAATGAAGTAAATAAATGCCGACATACAGCATGAAATAATGAAAGACAAAAGCACTTGCATAAATGAGTACGCAACTAATTAAGCAGGTAAATAAATCAATGGATAAGTATGGAATGAAAGAAGAAAATAAGCGAGTAAATATTCGCTGAAATAAATAAGTACTTAATTAATCATTAAAAATTTTGACAATGAACAGTAAAAGAGAGCCTTTGAAAATTGCCTTTTCCACGCAAAAAGGCGGGGCAGGAAAAACAAGTTTAACGGTATTGACGGCAAGTTATCTGCATTATGTAAAAAACCATAATGTGGTTATTATTGATTGTGATTACCCTCAACACTCTATAACGGATATGCGACAGCGCGATTTGAAGTTGATACAGGACGATGATTTTTACAACCGTATGGCGTATAAGCAATTCACGGCTTCGGATAAAAAGGCATACGCCGTTATGGAAAGCACTCCCGAATATGCTTTGGAAGATGCACAAAATGCAGCGGAACAACTGCAACCCGATTTTATTTTTTTTGACCTTCCCGGAACAATCAACAATCATGAAGTGATAGAAATATTATCCCGAATGGATTATATCATTGTCCCTGTCAGTGCCGATCGTTTGGTTGTGGAAAGTTCTTTGCAGTTTGGGCTTGCTATTCAAGAAGAGCTAATAAATGTCGGAAAATCAACGATAAAAGGGATACATTTTCTGTGGAATATGGTTGATGGACGAGAGAAAACAGAATTATATGATGTTTACGAACAGGTCATCAAGCATTTCGGTTTTTCTTTTTTGAAAACATATATACCTGATACTAAGCGATTTCGTAAAGAACAGTCGACACAACACAAAGCATTATTTCGCTCCACTTTGTTTCCTGTTGACAATATATTGCTAAAAGGCAGTAACATAGATAGTTTGGTTGATGAATTATTAGAAATCCTGCAATAAAAACATGATGGAAAAAGAAAAAAATAAACCGCAAAAAATAGATCCGATTGCTGTAATTACGGCAGTAAAAGACAACAGCGCAAGAAACAGACCTTATACCGGCTATCCTGCCATGCCTGTCGAAAAAAAGCAGGAAGAAGCAGCAAATACAGAGCCTGATGAAAAACCGGAAACAGAGGAAAAGACCACACCGATACGCGAAAACAACCGTAAGAAAAAAAGTGAAATACATTATCGGGATACTTTCATACATCCCAATGAATTTAAAATGCGGCAATGCGTTTATGTCAGCCAAGAAGTGCATGCTATCCTCGTCAAATTCATGGGGGCTTTTCCAGACAAAAATATAACGGTGGGTGGTTTTGTCAATAATGTGCTTTTGGAACATTTGGAAAGGTACAAAGATGAGATAAACGAACTTTTTCAAGAGTCAAAGAGTAACTTACTGTAACACAATGGGGAAAATAATCATGGCAGCGGTTGTTGCTTATTTGCTTTGGACGGTATTTTGCTATATTCGTTGGCGAACTCCCCCCAAAGCGAAGAAACCGAATGTTTTACAGGATATTGTAGGAAAGAGCAAATTTGAAAAAATTACTTCAAAGTCAATGACTTTCAAAACGAAGCCATTCGCGTCCACTGCTGCAAAAATCGAAAAAGAGGCAGAAAAACAGGATACTTTTGTACCGCAAAACGGCATTGAAATCCCTTTCGATGAGTTGGATGAACTCTTTTCGGAAGAAGAAAACGAGCCTCTGAATATAGATTTTCCGCTTGAGTACTACCCATCGGAAGACGATGAAGAAATAGACGGAGCAGGTTTGGTTTCCAATGCAACGGGAATACGCTTTGGAGAATTGGGCAATATGGTAAAAACCGTTGACCGCATTACGGAAGCTATTCCCGAAGATAAAGAAGCGGCGGGGAACGCCTTGTTGGAAATCCGCCAAACGGATATGTTTGAACAGTTGGTTTCAGCGAAACCCGACAGAAGGGAAATAGTCGCACAACTGATAGAAGAAAGTCTGGCTGCGTTCTGCCGTCGCAACAGTATAGAAACGGAAAGTACTGAAATGCAACAAGTACCGGACGATTTTAATATAGAAAATTATGTATAAACAACAAGCAAAGAAGATGAAAGAAGCAGAGTACGGATAACAGACAGATGAGAGCAAAAGCCGACAAGAGTTATTTAAACCAATCAAAATCAAGTTATTAATTTAAACGAAAAAATCGACGATATGATAAAAAAAATAAAAATGAGGATTAAAAAAGAATACTGTTTCATAATATCTTTTATGTTAGGAAGCCTTGTCCTGTACGGACAGGGCAACGGCAGTGCAGGTATCCTTGAAGCGACACAAATGATAACATCGTACTTCGATCCTGCCACTAAACTGATATACGCTATCGGTGCGGTTGTAGGCTTGATCGGTGGTGTGAAAGTATACAATAAGTTCAGTTCGGGCGATCCCGACACAAGCAAGACAGCGGCAAGTTGGTTCGGCGCTTGTATTTTCCTGATTGTAGCGGCAACTATCTTACGTTCATTCTTTTTGTAGCAGAGTATGGCAAATTATTCGATAAACAGAGGCATTGGAAAGCCGGCAGAGTTCAAGGGTTTGAAAAGTCAATACCTGTTCATCTTCGCAGGCGGTTTGTTGGCGGTGTTTGTGCTTTTTGTTGTGATGTATCTGACAGGTGTCAATCAGTGGGTATGTATCGGTTTTGGAGTGGCAGCGGCATTGGTGTTGGTGTATTTTACTTTCCATTTGAACAGTAAATTCGGAACGCACGGTTTAATGAAATTATCCGCCAAAAGAAACCACCCAAGATTTATCATCAATCGCAAAAAAATTCCCGGATTATTTAACCACAAGCAAAAATGAGAAATACAGTAAGAATAGCAACATTAGAAAATAAATTTCCGCTTTTGGCAGTAGAAAATGATTGCATAGTGTCGAAAGACGCCGATATTACGGTAGCTTTTCAAGTGGAATTGCCCGAACTGTTTACGGTAACGGCAAGCGAATATGAAGCGATACATTCGGCGTGGAATAAGGCAATTAAGGTTCTACCCGATTATTCCATTGTGCATAAGCAAGATTGGTTTATAAAAGAAAACTATGCACCTGAATTTCAATATGATGATTTAAGTTTTCTTTCAAGAAATTTTGAAATGCACTTTAACGAACGTCCATTTTTGAACCATACTTGCTGCCTGTTTCTGACCAAAACAACTAAGGTTAGAAGTCGGATGCAGAGCAATTTTTCGACGCTTTGTCGCGGCAACATCGTTCCCAAAGAAATACAGGATATGGAAGTCGTGTCCAAGTTTATGGAATCCGTCGGACAGTTTGAGCGGATTATGAACGATACAGGATTTGTCAAACTTATCCGAATGACTTCCGATGAAATTACCGGAACGGACACGCAAGCCGGTATCATCGAAAAATATTTTTGCCTTTCTCAAAGTGATACTGTCACGTTGAAAGATATTCAACTCAATCCCGAAAGCCTGTGTATTGGAGATAATACGTTATGTTTACATACGCTTTCGGATGTGGAAGACTTGCCCGGCAAAGTCGGAACAGACTCCCGATACGAAAAACTGTCTACCGACAGAAGCGATTGCAGGCTTTCTTTTGCCGCTCCGGTTGGGGTTCTGTTGAGTTGTAATCATATCTACAACCAATACATTTTCATTGATGACCACACCGAAAGTCTAAAACGTTTTGAAAAGCAGGCAAGAAACATGCACTCGCTGTCTCGTTACAGTCGCGCCAATCAGGTGAACAAAGAATGGATCGAAGAGTATCTGAATGAAGCTCACAGCAAAGGATTGATCTCTGTGCGTTGTCATTGCAATGTGATGGCATGGAGTGATGACGCGGAAGAACTCAAACACATCAAAAACGATGTGGGCAGCCAACTTGCCCTGATGGAATGCAAGCCTCGCTATAATACGGTGGATACGCCGACTTTGTTTTGGGCGGGCATTCCGGGCAATGAGGGCGACTTTCCGGCAGAAGAATCCTTTTATACTTTTGTGGAACAGGCGTTATGTTTTTTCGTGGAAGAAACCAATTACAAAAGTTCGCCTTCTCCTTTCGGGATTAAAATGGTGGACAGGCTGACAGGAAAACCGCTGCATGTAGATATTTCCGATCTGCCCATGAAAAAAGGGATTATCACCAACCGCAACAAGTTTATCTTGGGGCCGTCCGGTTCGGGGAAATCTTTTTTTACAAACCACATGGTACGACAATATTACGAGCAGGGAAGTCATGTCTTATTAGTTGATACCGGAAACAGTTATCTTGGATTATGTGAAATGATAAAACGCAAGACCAACGGCAGAGATGGAGTGTATTTCACTTATACAGAGGATAATCCAATTGCGTTTAATCCTTTTTATACGGAAGATAATGTGTTTGATATTGAGAAAAAAGAGTCAATAAAAACATTGATATTGACCTTATGGAAACGAGATAATGAGCCGCCGACACGTTCGGAGGAAGTGGCTTTATCCAATGCGGTCAGCCGGTATATCGAAAAGTTGAAAGAGGGTATAGAGCCTTCATTTAATACCTTTTACGAGTTTGTAAGTGGAGAATACAAAGAAGTTTTGGCGGCAAAACAAGTCCGGGAAAAGGATTTTGACGTCGCAAATTTTCTCAATGTGCTCGAACCTTATTACAGAGGCGGCGAATACGATTACCTGCTCAACTCCGACAAACAGTTGGATTTATTGTCTAAGCGTTTCATTGTCTTTGAGTTAGACAACATCAAAGACCATAAAATTCTGTTTCCGATAGTAACCATTATCATTATGGAAGTTTTCATCAACAAAATGAGACGGTTAAAAGGGATTCGGAAGTTGATTTTGATAGAAGAAGCATGGAAAGCAATCGCCAAAGAGGGTATGGCAGAGTACATTAAGTACTTGTTTAAAACCGTTCGTAAGTTTTTTGGAGAGGCGATTGTGGTAACGCAAGAAGTGGAAGATATTATATCTTCACCTATTGTCAAGGAATCCATTCTGAATAATTCAGACTGCAAAATACTGTTAGACCAACGCAAATACATGAATAAATTTGACAGTATTCAAGCAATGTTGGGTTTGACCGAAAAGGAAAAATCGCAAGTGCTTTCCATCAATATGAACAACCATCCCGGACGTAAGTACAAAGAAGTATGGATAGGTTTGGGCGGAACGCATTCTGCCGTTTATGCAACCGAAGTGTCAGTACCCGAATATCTTACCTACACAACCGAAGAGAGTGAAAAACTCGAATTATTCCAATTAGCCGAAAAATTGGACGGCAATTTGGAACTCGCCGTAAAACAGTTGGCAGAAAATAAAAGACAACAGTAATTAAATAAAGTAATAAACCTTAAAATTTTAAAGAAAATGAAATTAAAATCAAAAGTATCAGTGATTTGCGTGGCTGTTTGTCTGTTTGCGGGCAAAGCGCATGCACAATGGGTCGTAAGCGATCCGGGTAATTTGGCACAGGGAATTATCAACTCCATAGAGCAGATTGCCCAATTGTCTACAACGGCAGGTAATGTAATGAAGAATTTTAACGAGACCAAAAAAATCTTTGAGCAGGGAAAGGAGTTTTACGACAAACTCAAACAAGTCAATCATCTGGTCAAAGATGCTCGTAAAGTACAGAAAACTATTCTGATGATAGGTGAAATATCCGAGATTTATACGATCAATTTCGAGTTGATGTTGCATGATAAATATTTTCGCCCGGAAGAGTTGACGGCAATTGCTGCCGGATACGCCAAACTCTTAGCCGAAAGTGGAGATTTATTGACAGAGATAAAGGAAGTTATCAGTGTGAACGGTCTCTCTATGAGCGATAAGGAACGAATGGATATTGTCGACAGGGTGTATCATGCCGTCTTGAATTACAAAAATCTGGTCTCTTATTACACGCAAAAAAACATATCTGTTTCTTATCTGCGGGCGAAGAAAGCGGGCGACGCCGACAGGGTGATGTCTTTATACGGAAACGCGAACGAAAGATATTGGTAAGATGATAGTATTAGCCGTTGATTTTGACAACCTGCATCAGATTTTGCGAAGTTTATATCAGGAAATGATGCCCTTATGCGGCAACATGGCGGGCATTGCCAAAGGGATTGCAGGTTTGGGAGCTTTGTTTTATATCGCTGCCAAAGTGTGGCAAGCACTGTCGAGAGCCGAACCGATAGACGTATATCCTTTGCTTAGACCTTTTGCTATCGGACTTTGCATAATGTTTTTTCCGACTTTTGTTTTGGGGACGATAAACAGCGTGCTTTCTCCGGTGGTAAAAGGGACGAATAACATGTTGGAATCACAGGTTTTCGATATGAATGAATATCGTAAGCAGAAAGACAGGTTGGAATATGAAGCGATGATCCGCAATCCCGAAACGGCTTATCTTGTTTCCAATGAGGAGTTTGACAAGCAATTGGAAGCCTTGGGGTGGACGCCAAGCGATTTGATGGTTATATCGGGAATGTATGTTGAAAGAGGAATGTATAAACTTCAAAAGTCCGTTAGGGATTGGTTCAGAGAGTTGTTGGAGATACTCTTTCAAGCCGCTTCGCTGGTTTTGGATACCATACGCACTTTTTTTCTGATTGTCTTAGCCATCCTTGGACCAATCGCTTTTGCGATTTCGGTCTATGATGGTTTTCAATCTACGTTGGTGCAATGGTTTACTCGATATATCAGCGTATATTTCTGGTTGCCTGTCTCCGATTTGTTCAGTTCCATTCTTGCAAAAATCCAAATATTGATGTTACAAAAAGATATTGAACAATTAAGCAATCCTGCTTTCATTCCCGACAGTTCAAATACTGTTTATATCATTTTCATGATTTTGGGCATAATAGGATATTTCACCGTACCAACGGTTTCCAATTGGATTATTCAAGCAGGCGGATTAAGCAATATGAACCGCAACATTAACAAAACGGCTGCAAGAACAGGATCGGCTGCCGGTGCAGGAGCAGGTGCTACTGCCGGAAATATAACAGGAAGACTTATTAAATAATTAAATATAAACTATAACAATGGAATTTAAATCATTAAAAAATATAGAAACAAGTTTCAAACAAATCCGTTTATTCGGTATCATTTTCATTTGCCTGTGTGCAGGAGTTACAGGATTTGCTCTTTGGCAATCGTACCGTTTTGCCGAAGCCCAACGGCAAAAAATATACGTCTTGGACGGTGGAAAATCGTTAATGCTTGCCTTGTCGCAAGATTTGTCGCAAAATCGTCCGGTTGAGGCACGAGAACATATCAAGCGTTTTCACGAATTGTTTTTTACGCTTTCGCCGGATAAAAATGCGATAGAATCCAATATTCAACGTTCGCTGTTTTTGGCAGATAAGAGCGCTTTCAACTATTACAAGGATTTGTCGGAAAAGGGATATTACAACCGGATTATTTCGGGTAATATCAATCAAACCATACAGATAGACAGCGTGGTATGTGATTTCGACAAATATCCTTATAAGGCAATTGCATACGCTCGACAGATGATAATTCGCGAAAGCAGCATTACCGAACGCAGCCTAATTACAAGATGCCGATTGCTCAATACTGTCCGCAGCGACAACAGTCCGCACGGATTTACGATGGAAGCATTCGAGATTACCGAAAATCGAGATTTAAACGTAATTAAACGCTGATGGTTATGGTAAAGATTTTTTTTAGCAGGATATGCAAAAATATCAAAAACCGACTTGCCGATAGATGTCGTTCATTGAGCGAAGAGATGTGCAGCGTCATTATTTTGATCATGGTTTTGGTGTTGGGCGGCGGCTCGATAATATCTATTGTTCACTCCATGTATCACTTCAACAAAAAGACAACAGGAACACAAATGCCGAAAATCGAAGCGATTAAGCGCTTGGAACTATCGGAAAAAGACAGTTTAAAAAATAACTATAATTTTAAAAAATATGAATCAGACAGAGAATTTACAACAGAACCCGAAAAATAGTTCGGAAAAAAAAGAAGAGAAGAAACCGCTCTCTCCGCAGGAAATGCAAAAACGCAAAAAGATGATTGTCTTCCCCGCATTACTCCTGCTTTTTGCGGGCTGTATGTGGCTGATCTTTGCTCCTTCGTCCAAAGAGGGACAGCAGGCAGGAACAAATGGTTTCAATGCTGATATTCCGCTTCCCAAAGAGGACGTCATTATTGAGGACAAAAAAACAGCTTATGAACAGGAACAATTGCGAGAGAGACAGGCAACACAAAGACGTACCATTGAAGATTATGCTTTTCTTTTGGGAGAAAAAACGGAAAACAACGTCTTGGACACAGGCGAAGAAGCACCATTCGAGACAGGCAATTATTACGGAACATCACCCAAAAAGAATAATAATTCTTCCATACAATCATCGGCTTCTGCCTGTCGGAATATCAACCGCCAATTGGGAAGTTTCTATGAACCGTCGAAGCCTGACACAGAGAGAGAAGAATTATCGAAAAAAGTGGAAGAATTGACCGCACAATTAGAGACACAGCAAAATGCACGTATGTCTGTCTCTGATCAACTTGCCCTTATGGAACGTTCGTATGAGTTGTCTGCCCAATACATGAACAATGGCAACCAAGAGCCTGTCCGACAGGTTGTTTCTGCGAAAAAAAACACCCAAAAGAAAACGCAAATTACGCCTGTAAAAAGGGTATCCGAGCAGGTGGTTTCCGGTTTACAGATTGAAATATCCGATGAGGAATTTATGGAAATGTACACCAAGCCGCGAAATTTTGGATTTTATACCGCCACAGAAACAAGCCAAATGCGGGATAAAAACACTATCAGGGCTTGCATTCATGAAGAACAGACAGTAATGGATGGTCAGAATGTCCGATTGCGGCTGCTTGAACCTTTGCAGGCGGAAAACATAATCATTCCCCAAAATACGCTGTTTACCGGAACTGCCCGCGTGCAAGGCGAACGCTTGGATATTATTATTTCTACGTTGGAATATGAGGGCAATATCATTTCTGTTGAACTGTTGGCGTATGATTCCGACGGTCAGAAAGGCTTATACGTGCCTGCTTCTTTGGAACGTCAGGCGATCAACGAAGCCGTGACGAATATCGGGACAGGCATGGGGACAAACTTCACCGTCAATCAAAACGCCGGTGCAGCGATTGTCTCCGATGTAACCCGAAGCGTATTGCAAGGCGGTTCGCAATATCTGTCAAAAAAATTGCGAACCGCAAAAATAAAACTTAAAGCCAATTATCAGATAATGCTTTATGAAAAACTGTAACAAAATAAAATAATTAATTAACATTTAAAATCCATTTAAAAAATGAAGAAAGCAATTTTAATCTTAGCGATTACAACAAGCGTGGCAGTTCATGCCCAAAGTAACGACCTGTATCAGGGATTGACTCAAAAGATACCATACGGACAGATGGTTACACCTTACGGCGTACAGGTAACTTTTTCAAAAACCGTTCATATTATCTTCCCCGCTGCCGTGCGGTATGTCGATCTCGGCTCTGCACACATCATTGCGGGGAAAGCCGATGGAGCGGAAAATGTGGTTAGAGTGAAAGCAACAACAGAGGGATTTCCCGGAGAGACCAACTTTTCGGTGATTTGTGATGATGGCAGCTTTTACAGTTTTAACGCAAAATATGCCAACGAGCCTGAAATACTCAACATCGAGATGAAAGACTTCTTGGAAAACGAAAGCACCACCGATTATTCCCATTCCCGAATGAATATCTATTTCAGAGAATTGGGGAAAGAATCGCCTCTGTTGGTAAAGTTGATCATGGAATCCGTCTACAAAAACAACGATCGAGAGATACGTCATCTCGGAAGCAAACGGTTTGGCGTTCAATTTATTGTAAAAGGAATTTATATCCACAACGGCTTGTTTTATTTTCATACGCAAACAAAAAATTCATCGAATGTGGCTTTTAATACCGATTTTATCCGTTTTAAAATTGTCGATAAAAAAGTAGCCAAACGAACGGCTATTCAGGAAACAACGGTCAATCCGGTACGCAGCCACAACGAAATCATCACCATTGACGGAAATAGCACAGTAAGAACGGTTTATGCCATTCCGCAATTTGTCATTCCCGATGATAAAATTTTGGAAATAGAATTGGTAGAGAAAAACGGCGGACGTCATCAGACTATATGGGTGGAAAACAGCGATATAGTCAATGCAAAAAAAATCAATGAACTGAAAATTAAATAATTATGAAGAAAATAATGTTGTTAACACTGTTTGTCGGCATCACTTCGATTTTTAACGCTGCATACGCTCAACGCTACCTGCCAAAACAGAAAGGAATACAAATTACGGCAGGCATGTCAGACGGCGTTCATTGGGATAAGAAAACCGATTTTGCTTACTATTTTGGCACGTCGTTTTCCGTGTATACCAAAAGAGGAAACCGTTGGATAGTCGGAATGGAATACTATAACAAAAAATATCCTTACAAAACAATCAAAATCCCTGTCAATCAATATACGGCAGAAGGAGGATATTATCTGAATTTCCTCTCCGACAGAAAGAAGATATTTTTTCTCTCTGTGGGATTATCGGGAATGTTGGGGTGCGAAATCAGCAACAATGGAGAAAAGCTATTGTACGATGGGGCGACGCTTAACAACAAAGACGCTTTCGTTTACGGCGGGGCGGCAACATTGGAGGTGGAAATTTATATTATCGACAGGCTTGTCTTACTCATCGGAATGAGAGAACGGCTATTGTTCGGCTCTACCATAGGAAAATTCCATACGCAAGTTGGAACAGGTCTGAAATTTATTATTAACTAATTTTAAATAAATATCTTATGAAGAATTTAATCATTAAAATAACAACAGGAATTTTTCTGTTCGCTTTGTTGTTTTTATTGAGTGCCTGCAATGACGAATTGGATATAAAGCAAACATATTCATTTACCGTAACTAACTTGCCGGTACAAAGTCGCATTAAAATAGGCGAAACAGCAGAAATACGGCTTCGGCTTCTTCGGGAAGGCTATTACAAAGAAACAAAGTATTTTATCCGCTATTTTCAACCCGACGGTAAGGGTTTTTTGAAAATGGAAGACGGTACAACACTCCTTCCCAACGACCTGTATCCACTCCCAAGCGACACTTTTCGCCTGTATTACACGTCCGCCTGCACAACGCCGCAAAAGATTGATATTTATGTTGAAGACAACTTTGAACAAATCGCAAAACTAAGTTTTTCTTTTCAAAACGAAAAGGAAGAAACCTATAACGAAAATGACGAAGAAAAATAATCGGTAAAATACCAAAAAAACAGTTTCAAAAAGAAGGTGTATCAAAAGCCATTTTTCGCAGTTTTTACCCTTTACATATACGTTATGAAAGGGGTGAATATGGAATTTCGAGGCTTTTGATACACCTTCTTAAATGTATCGATAAAAACCGCTTACCGGCAAGTGATACTGTTTTTTTGAAATTTTTCTCGCTAAAAGACAAGATGATATAAAAAAAATGAAAAAAATTTTTGCGGAAGTGAATTTCATAAAGAAAAAAATATATACCTTTGCAGAAATCATATTTAATACAAAGCAATGGAAACATTCTTTTCATACATAAAACATATCTTACAGCCCGGTAATTATCGGCTTGGGATAGATTTGTGTTGTGGTGTTTCATTATTTCGTTTGGTTGAATTGCGTCAAATTTTTTCTTTTGCCCTGCAAAAAAACACTAATGCGTACAAAAAAATTCTGTTCTTTGTCTGCGGATGTTGGAATATTTGGCGATTATGCAAAAATAAATTCACCTATTTGCGCCTGCCGTTTTTAGTGCTTTT
>JAIRTU010000216.1 GCA_031254735.1 Bacteroidales bacterium
GCCGTCAGAGAGAATTTTCCGTCGGGAGTGGTTTCGCCGACATTGATATTTAACAGACGTTTAAACTCGTCTAATACTTTCTCTGCACCACGCACATAACATGCTGTTCCCATACAAACGGAAATCGGATTTTCTCCTTTGGGCGTCATGGTAAAGAACGAATAAAAAGAAACTACGCCGTATACGTGTGCAACGGATATATGCAGTTCTTTTGCTATCAATTCCTGTGCTTCTGCCGGAAGGTAACCGATGTAATGTTGTGTTTGATGCAATACGTTGATCAATTCGCCACCGTCATTATTGAATTTTTTACAGATCTCTTTGATTTTATCAATATGATCCTGCTTCATTTTTATTTTTACACTTGACATGATTATATCTCCTATGTATAAAATTTCTACTAAATTATTTATCCAAATTTACTTCAAACTTGGTATCCCGATCGAAGTAATGCGTATGCAACAGATGATGTGCTTTTTCTCCGCAAGGTTCTCCCAAAAATTCTTCATAAATCTTTTTGATGGAAGTGTTTTCGTGAGATTTTCGTACAGGAATATCTTTATCTGCCTGATAAATAGCTTCCCAACGTGCTTTGATAATATCGCTGTTGCCATGATGCAAAGGCTGTCCGCCGCCGTCGATACAACCGCCGGGGCATGCCATGATTTCTATTGCATGAAATGTACTTTTTCCTTCTCTGATTTCTTCAAGAAGTTTGCGGGCGTTGCTCAATCCGTGAGCGATACCGATATTGATCGGAAGTCCGTCAAAGTCGATGGTTGCGGCACGAATACCCTCCAAGCCTCTTAGTTCTTCAAAGTCGATTTTGGGAGACGGTTTTCCGGTATATACTTCATAAGCAGTACGCACAGCGGCTTCGATAACGCCTCCTGTGGTTCCGAAAATTACGCCTGCACCTGTCGATTCGCCCAAAGGAGAGTCGAAATCTTCGTTGGGAAGGGCGCTGAATTTAATGTTTGCCTGTTTGATCAAAGCAGCCAACTCTCTGGTTGTGATAGAAAAATCCACATCAGGATTGCCGTCTACCTTGAACTCGTCGCGAGAACATTCGTATTTCTTCGCCAGACAGGGCATCACCGAAACAACCACCAAATCTTCGCGTTTTACGCCAATTTTATCGGCAAAATACGATTTGGCAATTGCACCAAACATCTGTTGAGGCGATTTAGCCGTTGAAGGAATATCTTTCATATCGGGAAATTGATGTTCAAAGAATTTTACCCAAGCAGGACAACAGGACGTCAGCAAAGGAATTTTCACATCTTTATCTCCTTTGAGATATTTGGTCAAACGTCCCAACAACTCTGTACCTTCTTCCATAATGGTAAGGTCTGCCGCCCAATCGGTATCGAAGACATAGTCGAAACCCAAACGCCGCAAAGCAGCCGCCATTTGTCCGGTTGCAATTGAACCGGGTTTCATGCCAAATTCTTCCCCTATGGCAACTCTGACTGCCGGAGCTGTCTGTACAACAACGGTTTTCTTGGGGTCGCTGATAGCGCGAATTACCTTTCCGGTATGGTCTATTTCCGACAACGCCCCCACGGGACATACGGCAACACACTGTCCGCAAAAAGTACACGCCGTGCGAATGAGGTCTTCTTCAAAAGCAGGAGCTACCACCGCCTCAAATCCACGATTGATAGCCGACAACGCTCCTACGGTTTGAAATTCGTTACACATCATCTCACAACGACGACACATAACACATTTATCCATATCGCGACGGATAGCAGGCGAATGGTCGTTTTTGTGGGTAGACTTTGCTCCCGCAAAAGGAATTTCGCGAATCCCAAAACGAATTGCCAAATCCTGCAACTCACATTTCCCGCTTTTAGCACACACCAGACAGTCGGTCGGGTGGTCTGACAGCAGCAATTCCAACACGGCACGACGAGCATTCAACACGCGCATATTGTTGGTAACAACCACCATATCGGGCATACATTCGGTGATACATGCAGGGGCAAGGTTTTTTCGTCCTGCCACTTCTACCACACATATACGGCAACTGCCCGGTTTGTTGGTAATATTCATATCCTTCAATTCAAAATAACAGAGTGTCGGGATAGAAATATTATTCTCTCTTGCAGCTCGAAGGATAGTGGTACCTTTGGCTACTTCTATTTGTTTATTATCTATGGTTAATTTTATTCGTTCCATCTGTACGTTCTCCTTCTTTGTTATTTAATACTGATTGCGTTAAATTTACATTTGTCATGACAGGCGCCGCATTTGATACACAAATCCTGATTAATGGTATGAGGCATTTTCTTTTCTCCCGAAATTGCACCCACAGGACATGCTCTCGCACAAGCGGTACACCCGATACAGGATTCATGATCAACAACATATTGCTTCATCGCCTTGCATTGCCCCGCAGGACATTTATGGTCGACAACGTGTGCAACATATTCATGCCAAAAATGGTCGATAGTCGACAGGATAGGATTGGGTGATGTTTGTCCCAAGCCGCAGAGAGCGGTGTCTTTGATCACCTGTCCAAGGTTTTTCAAAATTTCCAAATCTTCCATCGTTCCTTTGCCTTCGGTGATTTTATCCAAAATTTCACAAAGACGTTTGTTCCCGACACGACAGGGAGTACATTTACCGCAAGATTCTTCTACGGTAAAATCGAGATAGAAACGTGCAACAGCAGGCATACAGCTGGTTTCGTCCATAACAATCATACCGCCCGATCCCATCATAGAACCCGCCGCCAACAAGTTATCATAATCGATGGGAGTATCTAAAAACGATTCTGTCAAACAGCCTCCCGAAGGACCTCCTGTTTGAACGGCTTTGAACTGTTTTCCGTTTTTGATACCGCCGCCGATTTCAAAAATCACTTCGCGAAGCGTAATTCCCATAGGGACTTCTATCAAACCTACATTGTTGATTTGTCCTGCCAGCGCAAACACTTTCGTTCCTTTCGATTTTTCTGTGCCGATAGAAGAAAACCATTCCCAGCCTTTATTGAAAATAACAGGAATATTGGCAAAGGTTTCCACATTGTTTACATTGGACGGTTTTTTCAAATATCCTTCCTGAGCAGGAAAAGGAGGTTTGAACGTCGGTTCTCCGCGAAGACCCTCCATGGAATGTATCAAGGCTGTTTCTTCTCCGCAAACAAATGCACCGGCGCCGTAACGCAATTCCAAATCGAAATCAAAAGTAGAACCCAGAATATTTTTGCCCAACAAACCATATTCTCTGGCTTGTCCGATAGCAATTTCCAGACGTTTGATCGCCAGAGGATATTCTGCACGGATATACACCAATCCTTTGGTTGCCCCGATACAGAACCCGCCTATGGTCATCGCTTCGATAATGCTGTGCGGGTCGCCTTCCAAGATGGAACGATCCATAAATGCACCCGGGTCGCCCTCGTCGGCATTACAGATCATATATTTTTGCTCTGCGTGATTTTTGCTTGCAATTTCCCATTTCAATCCGGTGGGGAAACCGCCGCCGCCGCGACCTCTTAATCCCGATTTTTTCACCACTTCGATAGCGGCTGCCGGATCGTTTTGTTCCAAAACATCTGCCAACGCCGTATAACCGTCGCGAGCAATGTATTCGTCTATGTTTTCGGGATCGATAAATCCGCAGTTACGCAATGCGATACGCAATTGTTTCTTGTAGAAATTCATGTGTTTAGAATCCGAAACGTGTTCCTTTTTGTCGGGATCGACATATAACAGTTTCTGAACTTTACGACCTTTTATGATATGTTCGTTTACAATTTCTTCACAATTTTCAGGCGTTACCTGAACATAAAAAGTATTGTCGGGAAGCATTTTTACGATAGGTCCTTTTTCACAAAAACCAAAACAACCTGTTTCTACTACCTGAACTTCTTCGCTTAATCCTTTTTTTGCAAGAATAGCGTCAAATTCTTTGTGTATCTGATCGCTTTTCGATGCGCGACAACCTGTACCTCCACAAATAAGTATGTGATATTTATAATTCGCCATATTGTTATCTCCCTGTTTTAGTTGTCAATCGATTGGTAACTTTGCGGAATTACGCCTTCCAATATTTCGTTATTGATGATGTATTTTTCCACAATGTCTTTTGCTTTGTCTACGGTTACATAACCGAAAACAATAGGTTCATTCCCCGGTTTGGTTATTTCGACGGTAGGTTCGGCGTAGCAATATCCCATACAGCCTGTCTGTGTAACAATCGCAGCCACATTCAACAGTTTGCATGAATCTATCAGCGCGTCCATTACCGGTTTTGCACCCGAAGCAATTCCGCAAGTGGACATTGCCACTTTTATCTGGACGACTTGGTCGGGGCTGTCACTGTTTTCCCGCAACGACATATTGGCTTGAAGATCTTCTCTTTTCTTCTTCAAATCTGCCAACGATTTTATTTTATCCATGTCTTTGAAATTTATTTTGTTATTATTAT